>CAZWZZ010000847.1:0-3278 GCA_964638395.1 uncultured Caldilineaceae bacterium | reverse complement strand
CGAGTTTAGCTCGTTTCTTCGGCTTCGGCCTTGGCATATGGGAAGTCTTGTTTCTTGATCTGGAGATCATCGTACCAATGAAAAGAGGCCACGGCTACCGGCGTATCCTACATCAGGCGGGTCGGCTGATCCATGTCATCGACCAACTCGCCCCCATTTTGCCAGATGAAGGGGGCCAGCCGAAAGAGGTTGGGGGCAATACCGGCCCCGTATTGATCGGTTTGACCATCGCCATTGCCATCCTGCGTCAAGGCACGAGCTGCCGCCAGAAAATCTTCCTTTGTCCAATTATTGCTTGGATAAGCAATCCCGGCCGCATCAAACAGGTCGCGATTGTAATAGACAACCAGGCTGGATAGGTTTTGGGGAATACACCACAACCGGTCATCAAGATAAAAGGAGTCTATGGTCGGTGTCAAAAAATCCGACTCGGCAATGAGCCTGCTTTCGGCCAAATAGGGGCCAAGCGGCTCTAGCCCACCTTGAGCGGCGAAGGTGGCAAAACGGCGGTAGTTGAGCAACATCACGTTGGCCGGGCTGCCGCTCGAAAAGTCAGCGGCCAGTCGTTGGCGATATTCGCTCTGGCTGGGGATGTGCCGCAGCTCGATGTCGATGTCGGGATGGCCAGCTTCAAAGGCTTCGACGAGATTTTGATAAGCCGCTAACTCAGCCGGGTCGCCAAAGATAGAAAAGGTAATCCGTCGGGTGTCGTCAGCACAAGCGGTTAAAAAGATGACCAGGGCCAGGCTCAAGGTGAGTAACTTGATTTTCATTCGCTTTCAGTATAAAAAGGGTGGCAAATAATATATCATTTTTCAGGGATGAGCAAGAACGGTAAAGTGATTTATTGAACTAACTACTATCAGTAGATTGTAATGCACCCTTCGATACGGTCTCGCAGGCTCGACCTACTCAGGATGCTGCGGTCTACTGACTGTCTAAGAGGTTGGCCAGAGAGAGGTCGTGTAAGAAAAACCGTTGGAGGAAAATAAAGAGAGTGATGACCGGGAGCGTCATAAAGACAGCCCCGGCCATCAAAAGGGGCCAATCTGTGGGGCCTAGCTGCTTTAAGATTTGTAGGCCGACGGGCAATGTATAGGCTTGGGGGCGAAAAATGTAGAGGACCGGACTGATGAAGTCGCTCCAATAGAGGACAAAGGTCAAGACCATCACGCCTATGATCGTGGGCCGAACCATCGGTAAGGCCAATCGCCACCAAATCGTTGGAGCATCGGCCCCGTCGAGACGGGCGGCTTCGTAAATTTCGATGGGGATGCGCCGGAATGTCCAGTAAAACAACAGGACAAAGAGGGGGCTGCTGGCGGCGAAAGCGGGGATGATGAGCGCCCACAAGGTATCCAGGAGGCCCACCCAGCGCAATATCTGGAAGCGGAATAACCATACGGAGGCTTCTGGGATCATCAGCAGCACGATACTCATGGTTACCAACAGGCGGCGGGGACGGTCGGGCAGTTGATCCAGGCTAAAACCGGCCATCGAGGCCGTCAGCAGGGTCGCGGGGATAGCCACGCCGATCACAATGAGCGAGTTGAGGGTATATCGGGCCATCGGCAACAAACGGAAAATTTCGAGGTAATTGTCCCAATAGGGAGCCTGGGGCCACCATTCGATGGTGACGGCGGGGGGCGATCCCGGTTCGCGCAAGGAGGCAATCACTGCCCAAAACAGAGGCAGCACAAAAAGGAGCGATACCAGGAATCCGACCAGATAATAGCCACCCAGCTTGATTTTAGACATCGTCTGCGTGCCGTCGACCACCGACCAGGCCGACGATACCAAAAACGATTAGCCCCAGTAGCAGATAGGTTAGAACCAGCAAAGCAGCGGCCAGGCCAAAATCGAAAAAGTCAAAGGCGATTTCGTAGATCAACAACGGAATAAAGGTGGTGGCATAATAGGGGCCACCGTAAGTCATCACAAAAGAGGGCGTGAAGGTATGTTGCAGGCTCATGATGAGATCTCGAAAGGTTAGGAGTAGTAACCAGGGCATCATCAACGGCAGGGTGATATGCCAGAATGATTGCCAGGTGGTGGCCCCATCAACAATAGCGGCTTCATACAAAAAACGGGGAATGTTTCTTAGGCCGGCCAACAGGATGATGAACCCCTCTCCTAGCCGGAAAGTGAGCAGGATGACGATGGATAGACGGGCGGTGGTTGGTTCGACCAGCCAGGCCGGCGTCGGCAGCCCTAGTCCGGCCAGTGCCAGATTGAGCGGCCCATAGAGCGGATTAAAAATCCAGAGCCAAATGAGCGCGTAGGCGACATCCGGGATGACCGTTGGTAGATAAACCGAGGTTCGGTACAGGCCAAACAATCGCTGTTTGCGTTGCAACAATAGTGCCAGTAGCAGCGCCCCCAACAAACGTAGAGGAACGGCCAACAGCACAAAGATCATCGAGTTACGAAGGGATGTTCTAACAAAAGGAGACTCGACGAGCCGCCGGAAGTTATCCAAAGCGGCCCACTGCGGTGGAGCGACGGCGTTGTAAGTGGTTAACGAAACCGCTACCGTAGCCAGAGCGGGAATGACGACCAAGATTAACATTCCTAGAAGATAGGGACCCAAAAAGAGGTAGAGTTGCAGTCGATAAGGCGGGGCGAAGTGGCGCAGCGATGAGCGAGATTTCATAAGAAGCGTAAAATCACTGCGTTCGATTGGGTTTCAGGAGATGTATCTTCACGGTTACTCCCCACTTCAGGTTAGTTTTCTTGATTTTTATCTTGCTCGGGACGGGGGGGAACCCGGCGGGGATTTACCTCTTGCACGGGCGTACCCGACTCATGGGGTTTGACCGTCGGTAAATCTTTAACGTCACCGCTGGTACCGGGTTTGACCGGTTCACCGGTGGTGGCCGGTCGGCTCTCTGTTTGCTGATCTCCTTCTGTGTTTTGAATTTGGACACAGGCGGTGACGATCATCATAAGAAGGATTATCAGTACCAGGTTTAAATAAATTGTGGTCATTGGACGATTGACTGGCATTGTATCACAACTCCCTTATGTATATTCCTAAACAGCCGAACTGAGTTTATACGAATTGGTTTAACTGTCAATTCAGGTTGATGCTCAGGGTGCGTCCCAAATTTTGGGTAGCTCTGCACAACATCGTGGTTTAGCGCAAAGCCAGTCCGTGACTGGCGTTTCCGGCCCAGAATCGCCAAGTCACGGACTTGGCTAGAGCTAAAAACAACCGCCGTTTCGAGTGGCCTCGCCCCTACAAAGCCGGGAATCAATTTGCGAAATGGTTACTCATT
>CAZWZZ010000846.1:0-3288 GCA_964638395.1 uncultured Caldilineaceae bacterium | reverse complement strand
GGTTCCGGCTCGTCCGGGTTAGGGATTTCTCGCTCCTACCGTCGCTCGAAATGATATGAGGGGTGGGGCGTAATAAAAATGGGAGATTTTCGTGAAACTTGAATTTTGGGGCGCGGCCCAAACCGTGACCGGCTCGATGCATTTGCTCAAAGTCAACGGCTGCAACATATTGCTAGACTGTGGTCTCTATCAGGGCCGGCGGAAAAAAGCCTTCGAGCGCAACCGCAATTTTCCTTTCGACCCGAAAGATATTGATGTTCTGATTCTGTCCCACGCTCACATCGACCATACCGGCAACGTGCCCTCCCTGGTCAGAAATGGCTATCGCGGCCCCATCTGGTCAACGGCGGCTACCCGCGATCTGTGTGCGATTATGTTGCGGGACTCGGCCCATATTCAAGAGAGCGATGTGGCCTATGTCAACCGCAAGCGGGCTAAACGGGGCCAAAAACCGTTCGAGCCGCTGTACACCGATGCCGACGCCTTGAAAGCTCTGACCCTGTTTCGCTCTCTCGGCTACAACCAATGGTTTGAGGTCGGGCCGGGGGTGCGGGCCTGTTACCGGGAGGCGGGCCACGTTCTCGGCTCGGCCTCGGTCACGCTGGAGATCGACGAGGGGGGGCACAGCAAGCGGCTGGTCTTCAGCGGGGATGTTGGCCGCAAGCATCTGCCCATCCTGCGGGACCCGGCCCCTGTCGAAAAGGCCGATTTCATCATTATGGAAAGCACCTACGGCCTGCGTTACCACGAGTCGCCCGACGAGGCGATGATCGCGCTCAAAAAAGCGGTGTTGGAGGCCCAGGATAAGCGGGGCAAGGTCATCATCCCCTCCTTTGCCGTGGGCCGGACGCAGGAGATTGTGTATGAACTGCACCAGTTGATTGATCGGGGTGACATTCCCGCCATCGACATTTATGTCGATAGCCCTCTGGCCGTCAACGCCACCGAAATCTTCCGGCTCCATCCCGATGTGTATGACCAGGAAACGCACGATTTTTTGGAGGCCAGCCGCAGCCGCGACCCCTTTGGCTTCGAAGGCGTGACCTACATCCGCGAGGCCAGTGAGTCGAAAAAGCTGAACCACCTCGACCGGCCGGCGGTCATTATCAGCGCCTCCGGGATGTGTGAGGCCGGGCGTATTTTGCATCACCTCAAAAATAACATCGAAGACCCGCGCAATACCATCCTCTTTGTCGGCTACCAGGCGGCCCACACCCTGGGCCGAAAGATTTTGGAGAAGGCACCGGTTGTATCTATCTTCGGCGATGAGTATAATGTCAAGGCTAACGTGGTCAAGATCGACGGCTATTCGGCCCACGCGGATCGGAATGGGTTGCTAGGTTGGCTCCGAGCGGCTCAGGAGAGCAGCCCCACTCTACAAAAGCTGTTCCTCGTCCACGGCGAGGTCGAAGCCGCCGAAGCCCTGGCCAAAGCGGCCCGCGAGCAGGGCATGGCCGACGTGTATGTGCCGGCTCGCGGTCAAAGTTTTGATTTGTAGATTCGTAAAACGTAGAACGTAAAACGTAACATTTTTTCTCGCTCATAGGCGGTTTGTAACCGCCGTTTTCGAGGGTTGCAAACCCTCTCAGAGCGTCAACTGCGTAACTCATATTTATAACGAACTATGGCAATTAGAGAGATTATACTGTACCCTGAACAGGAAGAAATTCTCCGCACAGAGAGCGAACCGGTGCGGCTGGTTAATCGCCGGATCAAAAAGCTGCTCAGGGATTTGAAGGATACTTTGCTGGACCGGCCTGAGGGGGTCGGTCTGGCCGCCCCGCAGATTGGGGTGCATATCCGGGTGGTGTTGGTCCGGCTGAATGCCCGGGCTGAAACGGGGGATGAAGATGAGGCTGAGACGCACGAGGCCGACCCGCCGATTGCCCTCATCAATCCCGAAATCATCGAAGAGGGCAATCCCAAGAAAGATTTCGACGGCTGTCTGAGTTTACCCGGCCTGTTCGGGGAGACGGTGCGGCCCCACCGCCTGCGGGTCAAGGGTCTCGATGAGCAGGGGCGGCCTTTCGACCGTGTCTTCGAGGGCTTTGATGCCATCGTCGTCCATCACGAGATCGACCACCTCAACGGCGTGCTGTTCATCGACCGCATCGCGGACATCAAAGACCTGTACCGGCTTAAAGAGAATGAGGAAGGGAAATTGATCCAGGTTCCGGTGGCCTAGCGTCTAGCAGTGCGCCCGCAACTGGGCGACGTTGCTGGCTATTGAGGCCCGGCTGTTGAAAATAGCTGAGCCGGCGACCAGAACCGTCGCCCCGGCCTCGACCGCTTGCTGAATGGTGGTCGGGTTGATGCCGCCATCCACCTCCAGCTCAGCCTCGGAGCCGATGGCATCGAGCATAGCTCGCAACCGGGCGATTTTGGCCGTGCTGCCGGGGATGTAGCTCTGGCCGCCGAAGCCGGGATTGACCGACATAATCAGCACCAGATCAACAGCCGGCAGAATTTCCTCCAGCGTCGAGAGCGGTGTGGCCGGGTTGAGGGTGACGCCGGCTTTGATGCCGAGCGATTTGATCTGTTGGATGGTGCGGTGCAGGTGGGGGCAGGTTTCGACGTGGACGGTCAGGATGTCTGCCCCGGCCTCGACAAAATCTTCCAGATACCGCTCCGGATTTTCGATCATCAGATGGACATCCAGCGGCAGCGGGGTGATGGGCCGGAGCGCCTTGACAATGAGCGGGCCAATGGTGATATTCGGCACAAAGTGACCATCCATGACATCGACGTGAATATAATCCACCCCGGCTTCCTCAGCCGCCCGGACCTCGTCGCCAAGACGGGCAAAATCGGCGGATAGTATAGAGGGGGCTATTTTTATTGAGGTCATCATTCTTCCTTTTGATAATTTAGTGCTAAGAAGCTGCTTTAAAAGTGGAGGTTTACAGAGTTATCCACAGATTTACACAGATATTCACAGATTTTTATCAGAATTTTGATACGATCAGTGACAATCTGTGTCTATCTGTGGACCCTGGAACTCTAAAACAGTCTCTAATTGCTCAGGCTGGATGCGTTCTGCCTTCTCCCGATTAACGCCTTCATCGCCACCCCCCACCGCCATCCTTACCCACGCTTTTGACCTGCCCCGAGGTCAATGCCATTAAGTTCGTAGCAGCCCGAGTAGGTGAGCGTAGCGAAACCGTATCGAGGGGTGCGGGCTGGCCTCGAATCGTCGGCTGAGCCGCACCCCCTTCGACAAGCTCAGGACGCGGCTTCGATACAACCTCCGCTCCGCTCCGGTTTACTCAGGATGCTACCCGCTTAACT
>CAZWZZ010000845.1:0-3296 GCA_964638395.1 uncultured Caldilineaceae bacterium | reverse complement strand
ATTATGAAAACAAACAGTATGACCAAACATAACGCGCAAGACCCCCACATCACCTACATCGGCCACGCCACCCTGCTGATCGAGATGGATGGCGTCCGCCTGTTGACCGACCCGCTGTTGCGGGATTGGGTCTGGCATCTGCGTCGCCACAAGAACCAGGTCGATGAAGCGTGGTATCAAAATATCGACGCCGTGCTGATCTCCCATCTTCACGCCGACCATCTCCATCCCCCCTCGCTGAAGCTGCTGGCGCGGGACACGCGGCTGATTGTGCCCCAGGGGGTGGCGGCCCGGCTGCGGCGGCACGGCTTTCACAACATCGAGGAGCTGGCCGTGGGGCGGGCGACCAGCGTGAAATCGGTCCGCATCACCGCCACTTATGCCTCCCACAAAACGACCCAATTTCGGTTCGGCCTGCCCAGGCCGACCGACTGTCTGGGCTTTCTGCTGGACGGCGTACACACCCTCTATTTTGCCGGGGACACCGATCTCTTTCCTGAGATGGCCGATCTGGCCGACAGGCTCGATGTGGCCCTGTTGCCGGTCTGGGGCTGGGGACCGACGCTGGGCGCGGGCCATCTGGACCCGGAACGGGCGGCCCAGGCCCTGAAGCTGTTGCAGCCCCGGCTGGCCATCCCCATCCATTGGGGCACGTTCTTTCCGGTCGGCCTGAAATGGATGATGCCCCACCTGCTGACGGAGCCGCCCCACACCTTCGCCCGCCTGGCCCAAGACCTGGCCCCGGAGACCCAGGTGCAGGTGGTCCCGCCCGGTGATGTCATCCGCCTGAGAGAACTCGATGACCTGGCTTAAGCGACATTGGCCCAAAGTGGGCCTGCTCCTGCTCACGCTGCTCATTCTGTGGTTCAACCGGGCGCAGCTCTGGTCGCTCCTCCAGATTCTCCAAGATCGACAGGCCATCACCGCCTACCTCGAACCGCTGGGGGTGTGGGGACCGCTGCTTTATCTGGTCATTATGACCGGTCAGGTGCTAACTGCCGTTATCCCCGGCCACGCCTTGATGATCGCCGCCGGGTATGTGTATGGCTTTAGTGGTGGATTACTGCTCAATTTGATTGGGGCGATTGGGGCCAGCCAGTTAGCCTTTTTAGTCGGACGCCTGGCCGGGAAACCGACTGTCCAACGCTTTGTACCGGAACATCTTCTGGAGCGGTGGCACAGTGTGGCTAACCAGCGCGGTTTTTTCTTCTTCGTCATCTGCTTCTGGTTTCCGGTCATCCCCAGCAATGCCACCAACTACATCGGCGGGTTGACCTCCATTTCGGCCTGGCTCTTTTTCCTGGCCAATCTGGTCGGGCGGCTACCGGGGGTCACGATCATCACCCTGCTCGGCTCCCACGGCATCGAGCTAACCTGGCAGCAGTGGGCCATCATCGCCGTCATCGGGGTCATCGTCGTCATCGGGGGGCGTTACCTGTCGAATAAACTGGAGCGAAAATTTACCGCGTCTTAACCAGGCGTTACGCAGTTGGGGAAAACCAGACCCTAAATCCAGATTTCGCTGACGAGCAGCGAGAAATCGGCCAACACCTCTGAACGAATCGCAGCGGTTCCGCTGAAATTCCCGGCCAGCGCGTAGGCTTGTCCCCGCAGCACGTACACCTCAACAGTCTCAACCTCCGGATCGAGAAGCCAATATTCCCGGACACCTGCTGCCGCGTAAACCTGAAACTTGGTGCGCCGGTCTAGATCAGGATTGCCGGGAGAGAGAACTTCCACGATCAGATCGGGCACGCCTTCGATAAATTTTTCCTTGATAATGTCCAGATTTTCGTTACGAATGAAGAGGAGGTCGGGCTGCACCGGATTCGCCAGGTCAGGCAGGTTTAGATCAATAGGCGAGATTAAAATCTCGCCGAGCGGGTGTTGCTGTAAGTACGCTAACAGATGCCGTAGAAGCGCGACAATTGTTTGCTGGTGTTTAGGGCGAGGTGCCGGACTCATATACAAATTGCCTCCAATAACTTCATACCGCATCCCGTTGTCGGGCAAACGTGCATAATCTTCGTAAGTCCACGCCCCCTGGGGAGGAGGCCAGTAGTCGTTAGTGACGGAAGATTTTACTTGGGGAGACATCGACGGTGTTGCCATCGGGTTCACTCCTTTCGACCTTGGCTATCCGTGAGATGATTGTAGTAGGTTCTGGCTCTGAAAACAAAACAGGTTTCAGTTACGGTCCCAAATCGGTCACGCTGACGTTGTCGAGGACCGACTTGCCGCCCTGGTCTGCCGCCGGGTGGAAGCCCCGGAGGAACAGGGTCATTGTCTCGCCGGTGGCAGTCACGGTCTCCTCGGTCTCGCCCCAGGTATCCTCCGTTTCGCTATCCCAGGGAAACCATTCCACCGTTTCGGCGCTCCACTCCGTGCCGCCCGTTAGATCGACACCCAGGAAAAATTGCACCGGGGCGATGCTGAAATCATGTTTGGCATAGGCCACGATGTTGTAGCGATGGCCGGGTTGAGTGGGGATGGTGCGGTAAACGCCGGAATTGGCGGCGATGAAATCGAAGGTGATCTCCTGGGATTTGAGGCCGGAGAAGACATTCGGCCCATACAGATTTTCATTCATACAGGAGGAACCATACTCTCCCTCCTCGACAAAGGCGGTCCAGCCGGCGGCGACCGCCGCGCCGGGGCACGGTTCGCCATAAGGATTAGGCCAGGCCACAAAATCCCCTTCAAAATCCCACTCGCCCCCCCGAAGCGGTTCTCCGATGTCGCCGGAGGCCGTCTGGGGCGGGCGGGTGGGGACCGGTTCGGTCGCTGTCACCGCCGTCGTGCCGGTCAGGGTCAAGGCTTCGGTCTCGGTGATTTCGTCTGCCGTGGTCGTGATCGTGGCCGTTATCAAAGAGGCCGAGGTGGGGGTGGCCTCAAGCGCCGGCGTTGGGGAGGCCACCACAAAGGCGTCGGGGTCGGGCGTATCAGTCGGGGCATCCGCCAGCGGAATGACGACGGCAGCCTCAGCCTCGGCCTCCGGCTCCAGCGGCTCTTCAGTCGCCAGGGCCGGGTCGGACGTCGGCGTCGCGGTCTGCACCTCAAAGTCGATGGGCCGGCCGGCCGGAATAGCCGTCGCCGCCGAGCGGCCAATGGTGCAGGCCAACGAGAGCAGTAAACCTATCGAGAGAATAATTACAATCAAGTTGGTCGTATGTTTCATGAGCATCTCGTCCTTTATTGTAAGTGAGAACATTCAACAGGTCACGGTCATCACTCCCCAACTCCCAGATCAACGATGCTGACGGCATCGAGCCGCAACGTGCCGCCCGGTTCGGGGT
>CAZWZZ010000844.1:0-3298 GCA_964638395.1 uncultured Caldilineaceae bacterium | reverse complement strand
TCCCCCCATTCAACGGAGGAGTACCTTGAGAATTTTACTCGCCAGTCCGGAGTCGGATGTTTGGAACAGCCGGCAGCACGTCCATATGGGCCTCGGCTATCTAGCCGGGGCACTGCGGGCGCACGGCTACAACGTCGAACTCTGGGATGCGTCGATTGAAGAACAGTTTGAAAGTTTAGATGATAAATTGAGCCGCGATTCCTTCGACATCGTCTGTCTCTCCGCGCCGACACCGCTCATCGTCAACGCCTGGGAAGCGGCCAAGACAGCCAAGAAGCACGGAGCCATCACTATCCTCGGCGGGCCACACCTGACCCTGATGCCCCACGAATCGATGGAGAAGGATGAGGTCGATCTGGTGGTCCGGGGCGAGGCTGAATATACCATCGTCGAGATTATGCAGGCGATGGAGAAGAACGTCGAGATTTTACGCTCCCGCCAGCAGCGGGCCGATGTCGCCTTCCCGACACCGATGCCCGACTCGTCCGACCCCATCCAGCCCCATCTGTTCGACTCGGAGGCGGGCTGGGGCAATATTTTGGGCCTCTCCTGGCGCAACGAAGAAAACAAAATCAAGCATAATTTGGAACGACCGTTGCCGGAAGACATCGACGCCATTCCCTTCCCGGCCTTCGATATGTTTCGCATCGAGCATTACACCAACCTCAACCCCCTGACCGACGGCCTGGATATGAACGCCCGCGCTTACACCATCGTCACCTCGCGGGGCTGCCCCTACAAATGCACCTACTGCTCCAAGCCGATCACCGGCGACACCTGGCGCGCTCGCAGCGTGGACAACGTCGTGGCCGAGTGGGAGTGGCTGGTCAAGGATTTGGGGGCCACCGAGATTGGCATCACCGATGACATTTGGAACCTGGATCGGCAACGGGCCAAAGACCTCTGCCGGGCGCTGATTAAGGCCAACATCAACCACGTGCCCTGGGTCACGGTTCACGGCATGAAGGTCAACAACACCGATCAAGAACTGTTTCATTTGATGAAGGAGGCCGGTTGCAAACGGGTCGGCTTCGGCATCGAAAATGGGGACGACTGGATGTTGCGCCACGTTATCAAAAAAGGGCAAACCGTCGATATGGTGCGCCAGGCCGTCAAATGGTCGAAGAAGGCCAAGCTGCAAACAATGGGCTTCTTCATCTTTGGTATGCCCGGCGAAACCGAGGAGTCGATGGACAAGACCATCAAACTGGCTCTGGAACTGGACCCCGACCTGGCCCACTTTATGATGGCCGCCCCCTTCCCCGGCACGGAGATGTGGGAGACGTTGGAGGAGCATGGCCAGGTTTTCTCCCACAATATGGATTGGTCGGAGCTGGCCATCCAGCACGACCAGGCCCACTTTACCTTTGGCGATCTGTCCAAAGAGGTGGTCGAGCGGAAATGGCACGAGGCCCATCGCCGCTTCTACCTGCGCCCGAAGCGTATCGCCCGCATCGTCACCCGCAAAGATACCTGGAAGCGTTTCCCCTACTACCTCAAAACCGCCGGCAGTATGCTGCTCGGCCTGGGGGATCGGGAAGCGGCGCCGGCTTGATGACCGCTATAGCGTTGGAAGTATGCTAATGCCAACTAAAACCCAAGCAACCATCCAAGAGCTTTATCAAACTGATCGCAAGGCCGAGATCGTTGACGGAGAATTGCAGATTATGGCTCCCACAGGTGCGGCCCCCGGTTTTGCCGGGGATGAAATCTTTGTTTCCCTCCGAAGCTATGCTCGACGCACCAAAAAAGGGCGGGCGGTGAGCGACAACAAAGGTTTTTTGGCCGATCTGCCCCACCGCGCCTCCTTTAGTCCCGATGCCGCCTTCTACGTCGGCCCTGACCCCGGTATGAAATTCTTCGAGATGCCGCCGGTTTTTGCCGTCGAAGTACGCAGCGAAGGTGATTACGGCCCGACGGCTGAAAAAGAGATGGCTCAAAAACGGGCCGATTACTTCGCCGCCGGGACGCTGGTCGTCTGGGATGTGGATTTGCTCGGCGAGGATGTGGTCAAAGTCTACCGGGCCACTGATCCCGAAACCCCGACCATCTATCGCCGGGGGGAGATAGCCGAAGCTGAACCGGCGCTCCCCGGCTGGACGATGCCGGTCGATGATCTATTTTCATAACCCCGATATTTTATGCTAAAACTATTGTCTAAAATCCCCTTTTATTGGGCCTATCGCAAGTTTGGCTGGCCGCTGATGATGCCCTTTTCTATCGTCGTCAGCGTCAGCTACCGCTGCAACAGCAAATGCAAGACCTGCGACGTGTGGCGCAAACCAAATGACGATATGAGCCTGGAAGAGTGGGACAAAACCTTTGAGAAAATCGGGCGGGGACCGCTTTATTTCACCTTCACCGGTGGCGAGCCGTTTATGCGGAAAGATACGGCGGAAATGGCCCTGTCCGCTTACAAACACAGCCAGCCCTCGGTCATCACCATCCCCACCAACGGCATTTTGACCAAGCAGGTCATCAACCAGGTGGATCGCCTGTGCGCCGGTGCGCCCAAATCGAAGATCGGCATCAACCTCTCCCTCGATGAGGTGGGAGAGCGGCACGATGAAATTCGGATGGTTCCCGGCAACTGGAAAAAGGCGATGAAGACCTGGGAGGCGCTGAAAGAGTTGCAGCAGGATCACCCCAACCTGGTCTTGACCAACCACACCGTCATTTCTAACTACAACATCGACCGCTTCTTCGAGATTTACGCCGGGCTGGAGCCGCTGGAGCCGGACAGCTACATCACCGAAATCGCTGAGGAGCGGGTCGAGTTGGACACCATCGGCTGGGAGATCACCCCGATGGCCGAGAAGTATGGGCCGATTGCCGACTTCCTCAGCGAGAAGGCCCGTGAGCGACCGGTCAGCGGCTTTGCCAAAATCACCCAAGCCTTTCGGGCCGAATATTACCAACTGGCCAAACGGACCCTGTACGAGCGCAAACAGGTCATCCCCTGCTACGCCGGCTGGGCCAGTTGCCAGATTGCCCCCAACGGCGACCTCTGGAGCTGCTGCATCCGGGCCGAGGGCGTCGGCAATCTGCGGGAGAACAATTACGACCTGCGTCCCATCTGGCAGGGCAGTTCGATGGCCAAGCTGCGCCGCAGCATCTACCGGGGCGAATGTCACTGCCCGATGGCCAACGCCTCCTACGCCAATATGATCCTCCACCCCCCCACGATGGCCAAAGTCGCCGCCACCGTCGCCTCATCGTAAGCCTCCCCAATTTTGCCACATTTCGCAGAATACTTTAACATTGCGGATGGTTCTGCGTCTTCACGCTTTTGGGAGAT
>CAZWZZ010000843.1:0-3300 GCA_964638395.1 uncultured Caldilineaceae bacterium | reverse complement strand
GGTGAATGTTGCCAAAAGTAGTGCCTGCGGCGGGCGGGTTGCCGGTGGCGGGAGGGACCTCGCTTTGTTTTCATCAATGCGCCGGTATATCGTATAATTATCATCAGGTTGCGAAACTAATGAAGGGTGGAACCGTGATGACAGAGCTAAGTAGCCCTCCCTATAATTTGAGTGGGGAAGAAATCAAACAAAATCAGTAGACCGCAGCACCCTTCGATACAACCTCCGCTCTGCTCCGGTTTACTCAGGATGCTATCCGCTTCATTTAATGACATTGCTACAAAAATCGGTTAAAATAGAGGGTGGAGAGGTAAAAAGAGTCTGACTATTCGTACCCACAATCGGCTACTTATTGGGGAGAAACAATTGATGCCATAACCAATCTCGGCAGAGGACCATTCAATGTCAACTACCCTCCAGCAGCAACTCGCCGCTGTGTGTGGCGTGTTAGCCACCCACACCGCGCCCCAAACGCCAGACGATGCCTTGCGCCTGACCGGCGAAGCCTTACGCCGCGCCCTGGGCCAGGTTCGGCTTCTCTTTTATCTTGATTCCCCCCTGCCCCCTTTGGAGCGTCTGACGCTGACGCCCTGCCCCGGCTACTATCTCGTCCCCGATGTTTTTGTCTATCAAGCCACTACCAAAACGGACAGCTTTGTTTTCGAGAGCCGGCAGCCCTACGCGGCCCCGCTGACCCTGGCCTCGATCTACACCTTTGGCTTCCTCCTGGTCGATCAAGCCGCCGCTGTTCCCTTGACCGAGGTGGAAGAAGGAATGATTATCCTACTGGCCACCCAGACGGCCCACCATCTCGACCATCTGCGCCGCCAGACCACCGCCCCAGCCCGCAACAACCACCCCAAAACCCACCTGGTCATCGACGAAGCCAACAGCCAGGTTTGGATCGACGGGATGTCACTCCCCCTGAGCAACCGGGAGTTGAACGCCCTGCATCTCCTCTACCGCCACCGGAGCGACACCTGCAGCCGCGATCTGCTGGATGCCGTCATTTACCCCGACGAAGCCAGCCTGCCCCACTCCCGCCACAGCCGGCTCGATACATTGATCCACCGCTTGCGGAAAAAGCTGCACGGCGTAGCCGGTGATAAGATCACCATCGAAACGGTGCGCGGTATCGGCTACAGTCTCCGTCTTTGACCGTTTTTTAACCCCCTTAAAAACTGAAAGATAACTGAAAGATAACGCCGCCCTTTTCAAACCCAATTCAAACCAAAATCGGGTATTGTTAAAAAGATCACGAATAGGCATCGCTTCCATTGCTGTCATTACGCCTGAAAGGATTTACGATGAAACATTTTGTCCTGAAATTGAGTATGGCCTTTACCTTTGCTCTGGGATTACTGCTGGCTTTCCTGGGAATGATGAATCATAGCGGTGTGGGCGTCTCACCGGTTCACGCTGCCAACTACACCGTCTGTCAGAGTGGCCCGATCTCTTGTACTTACAACACCATCCAGGACGCAGTGGATGCGGCCAGCGATGGGGATGTCATCCGAGTCGTGGCCGGAACCTACACCGGGGTCAACAACTATGGCGGCCTGACCCAAACCGTCTATCTCAGCAAGAGCGTCACCATTCAGGGCGGCTATGCGACCCCAGGCAGCCTGCTGCCTGATCCCGACGCCAACCCAACCATTATCGATGCGCAAGGCCAGGGCCGCGTCTTTTACATCACAGGCGACATCAGCCCGGTCATCGCGGGTCTGCACATCACTGGCGGCGATGCAGCAGAATTGGGTGGCGATCATCCGGCGTATGATGCCGGGGGTGGTATTTACGTCAGCACCGCCTCGGCGACGATTCGCCACAATGTTATCTATAGCAATACGGTTTCATTCGATACAGTGCCAGGCGTTGGGGGTGGGGTGTACTTGGTGGGTAGCGATGCCCTGATCGAGCATAACCGTATCATCTCCAATACGGCCTACGCCGGGAGCGCTATTTACATCGAATTCAGCCCGGCCACAATCCGCCACAACCGCATCGCCCACAATATCGCAGGCGAGAGCGGTGGCGGCTTATCGTTGATCCACAGCGATGTAACGGTAAATCAGAACGAGATCATTTCCAACACGGCGGGTTATGGCGGTGGGGGCATCATTCTGGGCGGCAGCGGTACGCCTCGACTGGAAGGGAATACAATCGCCGGTAACCGGGGAGGCGACAATGCGGGTGGTATTATTTTAAACACCGGTACAGCTATCCTAACCGGTAATTTAATTGTCAACAACGTGGCCGGTTACGATGCCATAAGCGCCGGTAGCGGCGGCGGTTTGTTTCTTACGCAGGGGGACATGACGTTGGTAAACAACGTGATCGCTGCAAATACCCTTCTGGGCGATCCGACTTTGACTCAGGGAGGCGGTCTGCGCATCCAAGATGCTTCGACCGTTCGGCTGCTCCATAACACGATTGTGCAAAATGGGGGTGGCAACGGTGGGGGTCTCTACGTAGCTTCTGGAAGTCAGGCCCTCCTAACCAACACCATCCTCGTCAGTCACACCGTCGGCATCGAGGTTGAATCGGGCAGTACGGCGGCTCTGGAAAGCACCCTCTGGAACGGCAATGGCACGGATTGGACCGGCCCCGGCACGATCACCACTAATAACGACTACAGCGGCGATCCGGCCTTCAACGACCCCGTCGGCGCCGATTATCATCTCCAGGCCACCTCGGCGGCGATTGATCAGGGTATCGTGGCCGGCGTGGCCACCGATATCGACGGCCATCCCCGCGACACCGCGCCCGACATCGGCGCGGATGAGCGATACAATGTGGTTGAACTGGCCATCGGCAAAACCGGCCCACCAGTTGTGGTCAGTCTTGACTCGCCCATCACCTACACTCTGACCGTGACCAACAGCGGCGGGTTGACGGCCACCAACCTGGTCATCAGCGACACCTTGCCCGCCGGGGCGAGTTACGTCAGCGGCGGGACGCGGGTGGGGGATGTCATCCGCTGGAGCGTTGACAGCCTGGCGGCAAACGGCGGGGTGATCCACGCACATTTGGTGGTGACCGCCTCGCAGACCATCACCAACAGCAACTACGTCGTCCGAGCGGCTGAACGTGTGCAGGCCAGCGGTCACGTCGCGGTGGTGACGATAGTCAAGGCCGATACGGACGGCCCTCAAAAAATATTTTTGCCGACTATCCAAAAATAGGAGCGGGGCCTCGTAAAACGTAAAACGTCCTACGCAAAAATTGGTTACGTTTCACGTTTCACGTTTTACGTTTTACGAGAGTCTCCCCCAGGAGAGATGAATCCGTCAACCCAAC
>CAZWZZ010000842.1:0-3302 GCA_964638395.1 uncultured Caldilineaceae bacterium | reverse complement strand
CCTACCAGTCTTGAAAGCGAGTTAGGATGATGACCACCCTGGAAGAAATCAAAAAACGGCTGCGGGACCAAAAGCCCCATCTGGCGGCCCGGTACAGCGTCAAAGAAATTGGCATCTTCGGCTCCTACGTGCTATGGAAAACAACAGCCTCAGAGCGACCTGGATATTCTGATCGATTTCGAGGAGTATCCTAGCTTGCTGGAATTTGTCGGCATCGAGGCTGAATTGAGTGAGCATCTTGGTCTCAAAGTCGATCTGGTGATGAAGAGCGGCCTGAAACCTCGCCTCGGACAGCGTATTTTGCAGGAGGTGGTCTATCTCTGAGCCGAGACGTTGTAGACTTTATCCAAGACATTCTCGAGGCGATTGATGATATCGAGGCGTTCACCCACGGTCTCGATTTTGAGAATAATGAATAAGCCTGAGGGAGGAAACGGATGGATTATTTTGCACGGTATGGCCGGCTTGTCTTAAATTGGAAAGCCGGCCTTAAGGTATGCGGCTGGGTCGGGCTGGTGATGATGGCATATCTCTATTGGGGAGCGATAAACCCCTTTGTGGTTTTCGCGGCAGACCCCATTACAGCCACCGAGATACGGGATGAGCTACAACAGGATGACGACTGTGCCCTGCGGGAGGCGATTCAATCGATTAACAGCGGTACCCAGTTCGACCGGTGCGGGCCGGGGGCGCACGACGATCCTCTACCGGCCGGCCCTTACACCATCAACCTGCTCGCAAACGATTATTCGCTATTACGGGCCGGGGCAAATGAGGATGCAAACAGCACCGGCGATCTGGACCTGAGCGTTTCGGTGACCATCCAGGGGGTGAGCGCCGCCCTAACCAGCATCAACGGCGGCTCCATCGACCGGATTTTGGATATCGACCCCACGGACTCGGCGACGATTACGGTTATTCTGGCTGATGTCACCGTGGAAAACGGGCTGGCCCCGGCGGCGGCGGATGGCGGCGGTATCCGCAACCAGGGCGATACGCTGTACGTGCGCAACAGCATCATCGATGACAATACAATCCAATTGGGCGGCGGTGCCGGCGAAATTGGGAGCGGCGGCGGGATAGCCAATACCGGCGGGACTGTACATATCGTCAGCTCGGCCATTACCAACAACCGATTGGTCAATGGCAGCGGCGGCGGGATTTACAATTATTTAGGCGGAACGGCAACCATTAGCAACAGTAGGATAAGCGGCAACCGGGCCTCAGTTGCCAGCGGCTTCAGCTCCGGCGGAGGTATCGCGAATCTGTTTAGCAACGGTATGGATATCGTAAATAGCATCATCGCCGATAATGAGGCCGATGGCTTTGGCGGCGGCATCGTCAACTTTTCTTCGACGATGAATATTGCCAACAGCACGGTGACCAACAATCGTTCCGACGGTAGCGGTGGGGGTATTCGCAACACCGGGGCGCTGTCGCTGACGCACGTGACCCTTACCGGCAATATCGCTGATTTTAACGGCGATGATATCGGCGATGGCGGCGGTATTCGTAGCCAGGGTGAGACGGCGCTCAAAGCCGTAATTTTGGTCGATAATGAGGACAACTCCCCGCCGGGCGGCTCGGTCGCTCCCGATGGGCGGGGCGAGTTTATTTCGGCCGGATACAATATTATCGGCGATGTGAGTCAAATGACGGGCTTTACCGACGGCATCAACCAGGACAGAATCGGTCTCGACCCGCTGCTGGAGGCGCTGACCGGCTCGCCGGGCTATTTTCCGCTGCAACGGTCCAGCCCGGCTATCGATTTTATTCCGGCTGCGGATTGTACCTTTATCAGCAGTGGCCCCCTTTTGCTGATTACCAACGGCGACCCGGTGACAACGGCCCAAAATACGGTCTCCAGGCCGTCGAATAGAGGGTGTGATATTGGGGCGTATGAGGGGCCGCACTTAACGCTTATACCAGTGGTGATGAAACAATAAAAAATCCAAAACTACCGTCTCAAAAGACAAAAATTGACTGAAATGCTCCCCGGTCGCCCCACTTCGTCCCGGAAGGGCAGTTTTTGACTTGGGCGTTGAGTCAGGCTATAAAGCCAGGACTTATGCGGGATGTCTTCCCGGAGTTAACCTTGAACGCAGGCGAAGGAGCAAATATGACGGTGCCCATCTTTAGTAGACCTCAATCACACCCTTCGATACAATCTCGTTCCTCGATTGACTCAGGCTGCGTCCTGAGCTTGTCGAAGGGAGGCGGCGGTCTACTTAGATATTTCTACCTCCTCCTCCTGGTGACTCTGGCCTGCAATCCGAATCCCCTGGCTCAACTATCCAGCCCACCGACAGCCACCCCAACCCACACCAGCACCCCGTCGCCCACGCCACAGCCACCTGCGACGGCCACAGCCACCCCATTCCCCACAGCGACCCTGACGCCCACAGCCACGCCCTCACCGACCCAGACGTCGACGCCTGATCCGTATGCCGGCTTGACGATTGCCGATGTCGCCGACCGCACGTATGGCGGCGGGAGCATCGAGGTGGTTGAGGTCATGGAGGCGACCGCGGCCTTCACTCGCTCGCTCATCACCTACTCCAGCGAAGGATTGACGCTGTACGCTTTTATGAACACCCCAGCGGGGCCAGGCCCGTTTCACGTGGCTTTGGTCATGCACGGCTACATTGCCCCGGCTAATTACAACACGTTGGCCTACACCACCCGCTACGCCGATGCCCTGGCCCAGGCCGGCTATCTGGTCATTCACCCCAACTACCGCAACTGGCCCCCCTCCGACTCCGGGCCGGAGCTGTTGCGAGTCGCCCACGCGGTGGATGCCCTGAACCTCATCGCCATCATTCGGGAGCAGGCCGGACAGCCCGGCCCGCTGGCAACCGCCGATGCCCGGTTTATCGGCATGCTGGGCCATAGTATGGGCGGCGGCATTACCCTGCGTACCATCACGGCCAGGGATGATGTCCAGGCGGCGGTGTTGTATGGCTCGATGAGCGGGGATGAGCGGCAAAATTTCGAGAAAATTCTGGAATGGTCCGGCGGCACGCGGGGCCCTGAAGAGTTAGCTATCC
This sequence comes from uncultured Caldilineaceae bacterium, assembly GCA_964638395.1. Taxonomy (GTDB): domain Bacteria; phylum Chloroflexota; class Anaerolineae; order 4572-78; family J111; genus CAZWZZ01. Next base: position 255 of record CAZWZZ010000842.1, on the reverse strand, counting down.
CGGACGAGGCCCTGGAGCGTATCTCGCCCCTTTACCATCTGGAGCAAATCGACGCCGCGGTCAGTATTCATCACGGCGAAAATGATGGGACGACGCCCCTGGCCTGGTCGCTCGATCTGTGTGAGCGGCTTCAGGGACTCAATAAAACGGTTGAATGTTTCACCTACCCCGGTCAACCCCATACATTTCAGGGCGAAAGCGATCAACGTTTTATCGAACGGACCATCGACTTTTTTGACCGGCAGTATCAGCAGC
>CAZWZZ010000841.1:0-3303 GCA_964638395.1 uncultured Caldilineaceae bacterium | reverse complement strand
AATGGCCTCGGTTGGGCTGGGGCCGTGCTGTGTCGCCGTTTGTAGAACAATTTGCTAAATTGTGTAGGAGTCAAGTACATCTTGAACAACAACACTACAACGAATTAAGAAAGGAACGAATGAAAAATGACTAAAATTCGTTGTTTTCTCCATTCGTTGTACTGTTTGAGGTGTTCAATATTTTTTTAACCCTTACAACAATTTGCTAAATTGTTTCGGTTTGGGACCACAACGCGGCGCAAATTAACAATTTGCGCTACAAAAACCCATTGTCGCCCTAACTGTATAACTTCCAGGAGGAACGGTGTGACGCAACCAAATTTATCGCCCGCAACGCCTCTTCAATCCGAGTTGGCCATTCCTCCCCCCCGCCGGCCCACAGCCCATACCCTGCGCCGGTATATTCACCCCCGCAAGATCGGATTATTCGTGGTCAGCATCTTCCTCTTCGTCCTGGCCATTACCCTGATGAAAGAGGGGGCTAGAGACCTCGCCCCGCTCATCCGGAGCCAATTTGCCGTGACCAATGTCGCCAACAGTCTGGGCTTCGGCTGGCTGTTTGCCTACCTGATCCTGAGCGGATCGCCGGTGGCAGCGGCGGCCCTGGCTTTTTTAGATGTCGGGGCGATTGATCCGCTGCATACCTTTGCGATGATTAGCGGCAGCCGCTTTGGGGGCAGCTTCATCGTTCTCTTCATCGGCGTTCTCTACATCCTGCGCGGTCGTGACTGGGTCGGCGGCTTGAGCATGGGGCTACTCACCTTGACGGTGACCGTCACCACCTATCTCCCCGCTTTTCTGATTGGCATCGGGCTGCTACAGAGCGGCCTGTTCGACGGCCTCCAATTTGGGAGCGGGGCACGGCTGAACTCTATCGTCGATCTGATTTTTGGGCCGATCATCCGCTTTCTGGTGACTTATTTTCCGTTGTGGCTACTCTTTGTGATTGGGTTGGGGTTGATAATGCTCAGTTTTCACCTTTTTGATCGCTGCCTGCCCCAGATGACCATCAAGGAAAGCCAACTGGGGCACGTCTCCCGGCTGATCTATCGCCCCTGGATGATGTTTATTCTGGGGGCGGTGGTCACCCTGATTTCGATGTCGGTCAGCATCTCCCTCAGCATCCTCGTCCCCCTCAGCCACCGGGGTTTCATCCGCCGCGAAAACGTCATCCCCTATATTATGGGGGCCAATGTAACCACCTTCATCGACACCCTGCTGGCGGCCATGCTCGTCTCCAACCCGGCCGCCTTTACCGTGGTTTTCGTCTGTATGCTCAGCGTGAGCCTCGTCTCGACGCTGATTTATCTGACCGTGTATCGCCGTTATGAACGGTCGATGCTCCTCTTTGTCGATTGGGTCACGGCTAAAAAAAGCCATCTCCTGCTCTTTATGACCCTCATCATTGTTGCACCTATCGTTTTAATGATCTTGTGAGGAGGCCGTGATGCGTATTTTGATTGCCAGCGGGGGTTCCCCCCATTCCGAAGCTGCCGTGCGGTTGGGGGCTTACATTTGCCACACCCAGCGCGGGACAGACCGGCCAACCGTTCTTGCCGTCGTCCACCGGGCGGCAGACCGGCCCCGGGCCGCCAAAATTCTGGAAGAAGCCCAGGCCATCCTGGCCCCCAGCGTGTCCCAGGCCAATCTCAAAGTGGGGTTGGGCAATCCGGCGGAGGCCATCATCGCCGAAGCCGAGACCGGCCAGTACGATCTGGTTATCGTCGGCGAACGCCCCAAACATCGCCTGGTCACCCGTTGGCTCGGCTCCATCTCGAGCCGGGTCGTTGAGCATGCCCCTTGCCCGGTTTTGATCGTCAAGGGCCAGGCCGCGCCGATCCGCCGCATTTTGTTGTGTGATAGCGGGGCCATGCAGCCTTCGGTTCTCAGCCGTTTCACGACCCAATTCTTCGACCTGCTTCGGAGCAACGTGGAGATCACCGTGCTGCACGTGATGTCCCAGATGGCGACGACGCCGGCGGCCAGCAGCCCGCAATTGCAAGCTGAGGCTGATGAATTGATCCGCCAACACACCCCGGAAGGGGAATTACTGGCCCAAGATGTCGAAACATTGAACCACCTGGACGTTCACGCCTCGCCCAAAGTACGCCACGGCCTGGTCGTCGAGGAGATCGTGGCCGAGGCCCACAGCGGCGAGTACGATCTGGTCGTCATCGGCGATTACCAGGGGGAGGGCTGGAACCGGCTGCTGCTCGATAACCTGGCCCATCAAATCACGGCCAAAGTAGATCGCCCGATTTTGCTGGTGCGGTAGGCTGCCCTGGTCAATTGGCCAGGGTCAAGGCTAGTCATTCAACCAGCCTTTAATCCCGTCAGATAGCGGGTGTATCTGGCGGGATTTTATTTTATACTAGATTTGGGCCTTTATAAAACTGTTAACAAAGGATAAGTCACAGGTCATTGCTATTCTGGTATGAATGCACTTGTGATTTTGGATAGTGGCTGGTGTCCAACATCTAACCAACAATGACAAGCCGTATTACCGAAAATTGCTCTATCTGACTCTCGGAGCCGCATCTCTCATATTCAGTAGACCGCAACTGCACCCTTCGATACAACCTCATTCTGCGGTTTACTCAGGATGCTGCGGTCTACTGATATTGGGCCAGGACATCAGGCCCCTGATGATGGTGGGAGTGAAAAATGTCAGAACGAGCGCTTTATAAAGAACATCCTTCGATGTTTAGAAATGATCCGATCACTTTTATAATCTGCCTGGCTTCGATTCCGGCGCTGGGGACCGGATTGCTTTTCGAGTGGGGCTGGTTACTGGTATTATCCCCACTCTTCGTTGTAGCCACAATCTGGCTGGTCATATGGTGGGTCATAACTCTAAATGAAACGCTAACGGTAGACGACCAGAAAGTCGTCAAGCGCACCGGCATTTTTGCCAAACATGAGACAGAGATATACCATGCCGATGCTTGCAATATCCGAATCGACCAAAGTTTTCTGCAAAGAATATTTGACGCCGGTGATCTTATAGTGGCCAGTGCCGCCACGGGAGGCGTTGAGATCAACGTCAAGGGACTGCCTCATCCCGAAAAGGCCAAAAGGATTATTGAGGGGTATCACCAAGATTATTTGAATAGATGGCGACCCGCTATTTGAGCCTTGAGGCTTATTCTGATTTCTAACCGCGTTTTATCCGCATCAGGACGAAACCGCATGCACCTCTCCCTCCAACAGATCAACAAACAGTTTGATGACCAACCGGCCTTGCGGGGGGTCTCCCTCGATCTTACCGCCGGGGAAATCCTCTGTCTGCTCGGCCCCTCCGGC
>CAZWZZ010000840.1:0-3306 GCA_964638395.1 uncultured Caldilineaceae bacterium | reverse complement strand
ATCTCCTGTATCGTTCGGTGCAATTTTGTTGAGTACGTTTGCTGACCAAAGATCGACCTCAGTTTGCAGAGCGAATCGATCTGAATTTACCATCGTATATTTCGTTACCATTGTTTGAGTACAGTTCATCGAATCAATCTCCTTTCGTTCCATTCCCCATTCGTTGTGAGACAAACAAAAAGCCGCAGACAGGGGTCTGCGGCGGAGACCTGGCTCGACCGGGAGTCGAAGACAGGTTAAATTTAGGCAAGAAAAAAGCCGCAGACGAACGTGGTCTGCGGCTCGGAAAACAGGCTCTTAGATGTTAAGTATGACCGTTTACGGAGTCAACAGACGCACTACGATTAGGCATGGTGAATCCATCACCAACATCGAGGCGAAGCCGGAAGCAGATAACATAATCTCGCATTGGTTGACTCCTTTTCATAGAATTTAACATCGTTAATAATTCCTTAACGTGCCGCATCAGCATATCATAGATTTCGAGGTTTTGTCAACCCCCAATCGCGGCTTTTAAGGTTGGCCTTACGGTCCCCAGGAAATGCGCTCATTCTGCCAGGTGCGGTCGCCATCTCCCCACGGCATGGGGTTGGGCAGATCAAACAGCTTGCGACTCTCCCCGCCGGTAACGGGCACAACCCAGACGGCCCACTGCCCGTCCCGATCCGAGACATAAGCCACCCACTGCCCATCCGGGGAAATGGTCGGCAGGCCATCGTTGGCGGCATGGTTAGACAGGTTTCTCAACTCGCTGCCATCTTTTTTCATAAGATAGGCTTCCCAATTGTCGTCTCGGTGGGAAGAGAAGGCGATGAAATCACCTTTGGTGTCGGTAGGAGTATCCGTCGTATTATCGGTCAGTTGGCGAGGATTGACTCCATCGCTGAACCCTCTGGTAGAGCCTGCGGGCACGATATAGATGCCACACAAATTAGAGCCGGCCCAGGTGTTGCACCCTCTAAAAGCGATCATATCATCTTCTGTCCAGACCGGATGATCGCCAACGATCTCCCCCATCTGGGCACCCGGCACTAACTTCCCTAGCGAGTGAATCTCTTGACAGCGCGGTTCGCTCTCTTTGTGGGGGGGAATCAAGCCGCACTGAACGAAGATAAACGGCTTTCTAGGGTCGAGGTAGACTTTCTCTTTCTTTCCTCTATCCTCCTCATCAGTACCGATGGTCCACAATTCCTCTGACAGCAGTTCTGGATAGCCCACCGTCAATCTGGAATTGCCATAGACCACCCGATTGCCCCAGGGGTCGTAAAAGGGATGCGAGTCATCCGGGGCAGCGCTCACCTGCGTCTGCTCTCCTGTCTCCAGATTGTATTCATACACATCCTCAATGCCTTGCCCTTCCCGATTGATGAGCAGTCGTTGGCCGTCGGGTCGAAAATTGGGTTGGCGGGCGTTCTCAATGCGGTCGATTTCCTGACCATCGGGTAAGGAAAAGATGTGGACATCATATAAGGCTTTGCCGTTATCGAGAGGGACGGCTAACTTGCCCCCGATATCTTCAAAGTTAGAGATCGGCGGTGGCGCTTGGTTTGGCGTTGCACATGCGGAGGTTTGATCGGAGACTTGATCGGAGACGACATCGGGGGTGTCTGGGATGTTAGGGAAAAAGCCGGTAGCTACCGCTGCCAGAGAAGTCTGAATTGGAGCGTTGGCTTGCATCTGAATCGCCAGCAAGGTCAACGGGCTGGTCAGGTCAGCCACAACATCCTGACGACTGACGACGATTTTTAGTGTATCGGTGTTAACCGAAGACTCAGTGACAATGGAAAAGCTGCTATTCAGTTCGAGTGTATCGCTAACAGGGTTTAGAGCTGTACCATCCCAATCCAGCGTAAGCTGGTAGCCAAAGATGCCCGGCTCAGGGATGTCATCGGCGACGACGCTGACGGTAAAGGGTTCACCTATAGTCACTGTGGTCGGGCCGATTAATCCGACAGTTAAGCCTTTCATGGTTGTTGAAGGTTCTGGAGTTGAGGAAGGGGCTATTTCATCTTGTTGTACCGGTTGCGCCAGCAAATTTACAGGACTACTGGCATAGACATAATCACTGGAGGGCGAGACCGCCGCTCCATCACTTATGTAGCGTGATCTGGCCACCCAACAAAAATCCCGGTTGTCATTGACCAGACTGTATGGAACCCGAACGGTGGTAGCTTGGCTACCGGCTGAGTGAATGCCTTCAATCGTCTCGAATTTATTCCATTTTTCCTCTTCCGCGTTCCAACTCCTGATCTGTGACTGGTCTCTATGCATTCTGTACCGCATAAAGTGATCCACGCCAAGCCCTAACTGGCTGCGCCCGGTATTATCATTACAATCACTATCTATGTATAGGTACATCTCCAGCGGTGGTTCGGCTTCGCAAATTGGCCCTGCTGTATAGAAAGTAACGGCAAAGGCATTCCCCTGATTTCGAAAAGCAACACTGGTCAAATCATAATTCGGCAATACGACATCGCCGATGATGTCTGATGCAACTTGTTGAGAGTTATGTGGATTCACAATAATATCGCCGGTCACCAATTCCTCAACGGCCGGCCTGCTTCTGACAGCACTTCTGCTGGCATTCAGCCAGGAGGCCCAGGCGTGAGTCACGATGGGGGTGTTCGGCGTATCATCGATGGAGACCGTAAATTTCAGCGACTCTACCTCTTCACGGGCGGCTAATTCCGAAGCGAAAAAGGTTACTTCTTGCCCATCATAATCGGTGGTAAATGGAGGCGATGCTTCCGCCGACAGAAAGGTTGTTCCCTCCGGGATCGGGACATTAATTTTCACGTCCCACATCCGTAGCCAACTACCGCCACTGGAATTGTAGGGATACAGCTTGTAAGTAATCCGATTTTCTTCAACAACCGCCTCAGTATCCAAATCGAGACGAACATTGGCCGGGCGATCCCATTCTACGGTCTGTCGGGTTATGTCAATGGAGATATCTTCTTCCAGATAATCGCCACGTACTTCGCCCTCCCCCTCCCAGGCAATCCAGGCTTGGGTTGTAAATTCACTCTTTTCAGTGTCGGTTATTTCGACCGTAAAGTTTGCAACCCGGATACGATCCCGATGCAAGACAGAGGTAAAGAATGAGACTTCCTGTCCATCAAAGCTAACCTCGGTCGTGGGTTGGGCGTTGGCCTCCAGAAAGCGTGTCCCTTCCGGCAGCGGAATATTGATAAGCACATCTCTCATTTGCCAATCCGCTCGATTACGAAAGTCGAGCGTGTAAGTGATCTTGCCCTCTTCGTATGATGGCGTTAAGCGAAATCTGAAAGGCGGCCATTGAGCGGC
>CAZWZZ010000839.1:2155-3311 GCA_964638395.1 uncultured Caldilineaceae bacterium | reverse complement strand
GTTAAAGTTAGATTGACATCTGACCGCCCGTAAAACGAAAAACGTAAAGCGTAATAGCCGCTATTTCGCCAAATTTTTACGTTTTACGGCTTACGTTTTACGGACTCTGTGAGCTAAGTGTCAAGCTAACTTCCTGGGGTTTTTAACCATCCCCGACCTTTCGTCGTCGCCGAGATGACTTGCGCTTCTCCCAAAAGAGATTATGCTTGGCGGTATGATAACGTTCGACCAAGTCACTTATACCTATCCCCAGGCCCGGCAGGCGGTCCTGTGTGACATCAGCTTCGATCTGTTCGAGGGAGATTTCGCCCTGGTCGTTGGCCCGTCCGGGGCGGGCAAATCAACCCTGCTGCGCTGTATCAACGGGCTGGTTCCCCATTTCAGCGGCGGCACGTTGGTAGGTAACATTCGGGTCGCCGGTCTCGATCCGGTCGCGGCCACGCCCCAGGTTTTGAGCCGTTACGTTGGCTTTGTCTTTCAAGACCCGGAGGCCCAATTCGTGATGGATCGGGTGGAGGATGAACTGGCGTTTGCTCTGGAAAATGCGGCGCTACCTCCCCAGGAGATGCGTGTCCGGGTCGAGGAGGCGCTGGATTTGCTCGATCTGGCTCCGCTGCGAGCGCGGCCTCTGGACACCCTCTCCGGCGGGGAGCGGCAGCGGGTGGCCATCGCCTCGGCCCTGGCCTTCCGCCCCAAGGTCCTGGTTCTGGATGAACCGACTTCTCAACTGGACCCCAAATCGGCGGAGGATGTGCTGCAAGCCCTGGTTCGCCTCAACAGCGATCTGGGGCTGACCATTCTTCTGGCCGAACATCGCCTGGAACGAGTGCTGCCTTTCGTCGATCAGATGATTTATGTGCCGGACGGCGATGATGAACTGCTCATCGGCCCAACTCGCGATATTTTGCCCCACATTCCCCTCGTCCCGCCCCTGGTAGCGCTGGGCCGGGCGCTAGATTGGCAGCCGTTGCCCTTGACCATCAAAGAGGGGCGTGCCCACAGCCGCCGCTGGTTGCGGGCGCAAGCGGGCGGGGCGAACGACGACTCTACCCTCACTAAACCGCAGAGGGGAAGGGGCGAAAATCTCCCCCCCAGCCCCCCACAGGGGGGAGAACAGACAACAATTCCTTCCGCCGACCCCCTACAGGGGGGAGAA
>CAZWZZ010000839.1:0-2055 GCA_964638395.1 uncultured Caldilineaceae bacterium | reverse complement strand
CAGACAACAATTCCTCCCGCCGACCCCCTACAGGGGGGAGAACAGACAACAATTCCCCCCGCCGCGCAGCCCGGAGGGGCAACAGTTCCCCCCCCCGGCCCCCCACAGGGGGGAGAACAGACAACAATTCCTCCCGCCGACCCCCTACAGGGGGGAGAACAGACAACAATTCTCCCCGCCGGGGGGTTAGGGGAGCCAGTCTCACCCTACCTGACCGCCCACAATCTCGAAATGGCCTACGATGAGCAACCGATTTTACGGGGGGTGTCGCTGGAGATCTGGCCGGGCGAAGTCGTGGCCTTGATGGGCCGTAACGGCGCGGGTAAAAGCACCCTGCTCAAGAGCCTGATCGGGCTGGTGCGGCCCCGGCGGGGTGAGGTGCGGGTGGCCGGGCAGGCCATCGCCCGGCAGGCCGTGGCCGACATCTGCCGCCAGGTCGGCTACCTGCCCCAGGACCCCAACGCCCTCCTCTTTGCCGAGACGGTACAGCAGGAGTTGGAGATCACCCTCCGCAACCACGGCTTATTGGCTAAAAATGGAGCTTCCACCGGGCCGCTCGACCCGGCGCGGCTGTTGGAGCGACTGGGATTGGCCGACAAAGCCGCTGCCTATCCCCGCGACCTGAGCGTGGGGGAGCGGCAACGGGTGGCGCTGGCCGCCGTGACCATCACCCAACCGGGGGCCTTGCTGCTGGATGAGCCAACACGCGGCCTCGATTACCTGGCCAAAGAGCGGCTGCTCGATCTGCTGCGGGGTTGGCGGGCTGATGGCCTGGCCATCGTTCTGGTCACACACGATGTCGAGCTGGCCGCCGCCATCGCCGACCGGGTACTGTTGATGAGCGAGGGCGAAATCATCGCTCACGGCCCGCCCGGCCAGGTTTTGGCCACATCCCCCCTGTTCGCCCCCCAAATTGCCCGACTGTTCCCGGCGACCGGCTGGTTGACGGTGGCCGATGTCCTGAATAGAGGGCGCGTCGCCTAAATCAATCCACCTCCGAGGGGCCATCCTCCGCAGCGTGGCGACCACCAAAGTAACGCCGGTAAAAATCTTGAGGAGACAGACCTGACTGGTCACGAAGGCGGTAGAGCGTCTCCCGGCTCATCTCTTCGGCAAACGGCCAGGCCAGCGGCTGGAGACGGGCCACACTGCCCCCCACCCCATTCAAGGCATCGTCGATACGCTGGCGATGGAGCCACAGCAACGGCTCCGGCAGCGCCTGCCCGGAAAAATAACCGGCCTCGATGACCTCGGATCGCGGCCAACAGAGAGCGCCGCTGCTGTGTCGAGCGGCAAACAAAACGGCGTGGTTGCTATGGCCATTATCCCCAACAGTCGAATAAATACCGACCAGATGAGTCAACTCAATGGTCAGGCCCGTTTCCTCCCTGGCTTCCCGGACGGCCGCCGCCGCCACCGACTCCCCGGCCTCGACGCGCCCGCCAGGCAACCCCCACACCTCAAAATCTGCTCGTTTAATCAGTAAAATTTGGTCATCGTGCGTAATGGCGATATTGACCAACAAAGGCGACATCTTTTGCCCCCAAAGTAAAACTTTGGACTTCTTGTACTGAAAATTTTTGTAGCGCAAATTGCTAATTTGCGCCGCATTGTGGCCCACAGCGAAACAATTTAGCAAATTGTTCTACGCACCGCGTCACTTTTGGGATTGTAGCATCAAACTCCGTTTTTATGAAACGCACCGACGCCCCGAATTGACTGAATGAACGACAGCAACAACGCCAACCCGGTCAGCGGCAGCACGCCCCACAGCATAACCGTTCTAAATTCAGGCAGCAGATCGGGCCGGGTGGCGACTAAGACTAGATAGGCGGTGTAGGCGATGTAGTAGCCTAAAAAGAGAAAGCCCTCCCAGCGGGCAATGACCCCGCCGGTGAAAAAGATAGGCAAACAGACGACGGCTACGGCGATCATCACCGGAATATCAAAGGCCAGGGCGGCGGGGGAAATGGGGATGCCGCCGGGCGCGACCAGCCCGGACAGGCCCAGGACGGTCAGGATGTTGAAGATGTTGCTGCCAACGATGTTACCGAC
>CAZWZZ010000838.1:0-3319 GCA_964638395.1 uncultured Caldilineaceae bacterium | reverse complement strand
CCTGCCAAATATCAGCAGTGTGACGAAAATACATTACTGGGTCCCTTCTACCTGAATCTGGGTCTCGATATCAAGTTTTTCCAAAAGTTGATCGGGGGCCGGGACAGCCGGTTTGGCGATGACAATGACCCGGTGGGTGTTGCTGTTGTAGGGCCAACAGGTAACCAACGTCACCCGCTCCTCCTCAAAGGGGCCGATCCAGCGAGCATTGGCCAGGCGGACTTCCTCCGGTTCCCCTCTATCCTTGACGATAAATTTGTCGCTGATGACATACTCAAACGGCTGTTCCCCCACGTAGAGGATCAGCGTGTCGCCAATTTCCAGATCGACGATGTAGCGAAATACTTCCCCTTTGATGTTGTGATGGCCGGAGAGGACGATGTTGCCCCCCTGCCCCGGCAGACTTGAATTTTTGTGCCAGCCGGCGGCGTTGTCGGCCACCGTCCAGACCCGCAGCGGTTCCCCCTTGTAATCAACCTCCGTCCAGCCGATGCCGATCACCGGTGTATCCATGTCGATACTCTCGGCCACCAGGCGGGTCAGCGGCGACTCGACCTGTTCGACGGGCAGATAGGCAAAAAAATCAAATTCATCCTGTCCTGACAAATCCCGCATCATCCGCAAAGCATCAACATCAGCGATGAGGGGGTTGCCTTCCAGAGAGTTGTCCGATTCGTCCTGACCGGTGGCAAAGCGGGCAGCTTCGGAGAGCCGGTCGGGCGAGGTGTCGGTCTGGGGAGAAAGCGTCGGCGTAGCAACTGTCGCCTCATCCGTAGGGGCCACAGCCACAGCCGCCTCAGGCGTCGGGGTAGGCAGCCCATCGTCGGCGATCGTCTCCGTCGCGGCAAAAACAGCCGCCGAATCGACGATGGGAGCCGGAGGGGGCTTGCTGGCTTCCAGCAGTTGTTGATAATAAAGCCACCCGCCCCAGCCCAGCAAAGCCACACCGGCCACGATGAGCAGGGTACTGGCGACCTGGCCTATTTTTGAACGGTTTGAAAAAGGGGGCTGGCCGTCCGAAGGCGGCGATAAGATGTCACTCACAAAGTTAACTCCGTATATGGGCGTACAATGCGTAATATCTTAGCCGGGGGAGAAGATTCTGTCAAAAGTGAGTTTATCCAGGCAAGTTGATCTATGATGCCAAAACTCTGCATCGAAGTTTCTGAACCAAAAAAACAGACCTCCCATTTCCGGAGGTCTGTTTTCATCTCTTGACGAACTACTTTTGAAACAATCGAAACAAATTAGGCACGCTCTTTGAGCCAATCACCGATGCCGGGGGCCAGCATCTTTTGCGATCTACCGCTGACGTAGAAACCGATGTGGCCGGCCGGTACTTCGAGTTCGGTGTAATCATCAGTGCCAACATATTTACCGAGGGCTTTGGTGGATTTGGGGGGGACCAGGTTATCGTGTTTGGCGAAACAGTTCAAGACGGGCATGGTGATGTTGCCCAGATCAACGCGCTCGCCATCTAAATGGACTTCATTTTTGACCAGTTTGTTGCCCTGGAAGAAATCCTTAACGAATTGACGGTAGGCTTCTCCGGCGTGATCCGGCCCTTCAAAGAGCCATTTTTCCATCCGCAGGAAGTTCATCATGGCGCGTTCGTTGTCCAGGATGTTAATCATGTCGGTGTACTTACGCACGTTGAGGGCCATCGGGCGGACAAGCATGAAGGAGAAGTTGAGCAGTTCGGCGGGCGGGTTGCCGAGGGCGTCGATCATCAAGTCGATGTCCAGGTTGCGAGACCAGACGTTGAGCAAGCCAAAATCATCTCTCTCCTCTTCCATATCGGCGTGGAAGTCGATGGGGGTAACGGTTAGGACCAGGTTCTTGATCTTTTCCGGGTGTAGGGCGGTGTAGCAGGTGGCAATGGTCCCGCCCTGGCAAATGCCAAGCAAGTTGATAGCGTCGAGGTTGTGTTGCTCGCGGAGGTAGTCAACACAGGTATCAAGAAAATCATTCACATAGTCGTCAAGAGTTAACCACTTATCTTTGCGCGTCGGGTCGCCCCACTCGATGAGGTAGACATCCATCCCCTCTTTGAGCAGGTTGCGGATCAGGGAACGATCCTCCTGTAAATCGGCAACCCGGTAGCGATTGACCAAAGCGTAGGAGAAGAGCAGGGGGATTTTGAACGGTTTTTCAACCAGCGGCTTGTACCGGTACAGCTTCAATTTGCCATACTCGAAAACCGTCTCTTTGGGCGTCGTCCCAACCTGTACGTCTTCCTCTTTAAGATTGCTCAGGTATTCGATCCCCGTGACAATCTTCTTATTCATTTCGGTCATTTCATGAATCGCCTTGTCAGGCGTAATTTGAATAGGAAATGCCATGTTTTTGTCTCCTTACCTTTCCTGTTTTTCCACAATTATGCGGCTTCGGTTTCGGCTTCGGAGGCCGCACTTTCGGCTTTCTTGGCCGTCGTCTTCTTGCGCGAGGTTGTTTTCTTGGTAGTCTTGGCGGCGGCTTTCGGGGCCGGGGCGCTCTTCAGCGTCTTCACTTCCCGCTTCAACATTCTCACCTCTTTGCGGAGGTCGTTCATACTGCGGTAAGCATCATCCAACTCGCTCCGGGTGGGCAGATCAAACATGTTCAGGAAAACTTCCATGATTTCCTGCTGCTGCATCTTGTTTTTCATCGCCGCCCCGGCCAAGTTTTTCTGAATCTCTAGATACTCTTCCGTGACGTAAGTATGGGTGAAAGTTTCGTCGACGGTATCAAACCAGAGGTTCATCAAATCCTGGACGCTGTCGATGACCTCGCCTTTCTCGCTCATCTTGACCAATTTGTCCATAAAGGTCTCAAAGGATTCCGTCCAAATTTTGGACTGATGCTGATAATATTTCCCCAGCACCTTCTGTAGCTCGACCCAGGATTCAAACCCTTCGGCAATTTTATTGTTGAGTTCGCGGTTCATGCCCATGCCCGGAATTTCGGTCATCTGGCCGATGGTACGCTCATAGGCATCCCAGTGGAAGTTACTCAAGGCGGCCAACTCGCTATTGCCCATAAACAGTTGCCCCAGGTTAGTCGGCGAGGTGAGCATGGTTTGCATCCACGGCTGGCCCATCTTCTGCCATTCCTGGATGTAAAACTGCCACAATTCATTAATGTCTTTGCCGGATGACATCATCCCGGCTGGACCACCCATGACAGTCTGGAACCACTGCTTGCCGTAGTCATTGACAACCGACCGCCAATCCTCTCCGGCCTCAGCTTTGGGGGCGATGGCTTGCCAGGTTTGGGTCATCATCTGTAGGAAACGCATCATCATTTCCTGACTCATAACCAATTGCTGGGCCATATTGCG
>CAZWZZ010000837.1:0-3323 GCA_964638395.1 uncultured Caldilineaceae bacterium | reverse complement strand
AGGTGATGTGGGGGTCTTGCGCGTTATGTTTGGTCATACTGTTTGTTTTCATAATTTCATAACAACGGTGAAGCCAGCCGGGCCAGGGAGTCTCTGAACCTGATAAGAGCGTGGCGGGCTTCATACGCCTCCAGCGTAAATTCGGTACAATCTTGCAGGTCGTTTAGAAAATCCTGTTCCAACGCCTGGGCCGTGGCTTCATCATAAATCACGGCGTTGACTTCGTAATTGATAGTAAAGCTGCGGATGTCTACATTGGCCGTGCCGATGGAACAGACCGCCGAGTCGATGGTGATGGTTTTGGGGTGAAAATACCCCTTCTGGTACAGAAAAACGCGCACCCCGGCCCGGACCATCTCTTTGAAGTAGGTGTTGGCCGCCCAGTAGGGCAGGTTGTAGGTGACGCCCCGTGGGGCGCACATAATCTTGACATCGACCCCGGCCAGGGCCGCCGCTTTCAAGGCTTCGGCGATACTCTCATCCGGGATAAAGAAGGGGGTCTGGATGTAGACCCGCTCCTCGGCGGCCAGGATCATAAAAAAATAGAGCTGGCGGACGGCGTTCCACTCCGAATCGGGACCGGAGGTGGTGATGTGGATAGGCAGGAAATCGTCGGTCCCGTCCGTCGCCTGACAAAAATATGTTTCGGGCGAAAGCTGCTCCTGGGTCGTATTATACCAACTGGTCAAAAAGATAGATTGCAAAATATTGACCGCTTCCCCAACGATTCGCAAATGGGTATCCCGCCAGCAGTCGAAATACCGGCCCCCATCCAGTTGATCCTTATCCAGGTTGAGACCGCCGATATAACCAATCTGGCCGTCGATGATGGCAATCTTGCGGTGGCTGCGGTAATTGATGGTGTGCAGCTTGAACAGGGACCAATAGGAGAGGTAGGGGTGAATGGCCACCCCCGCCGCCCGCAACTCCCGTTGGTACGCCCCGCTGAATTTCCCCCCGGAGGCATCATACAGGCAGCGCACCGCCACCCCGGCTTTGGCCCGGTCGATCAACACCGCTTTAATCTGTTCGGTAAATTCATCCTCCGTCCAGATATAATACTCCATATGGATCGACCGTTGGGCCTGTCGCAAATCCTCCAGCAGGCGCGGATATTTCTTCTGGGCATTTTGCAAGACCTCTAACCGATTATGAATGGTCAAGACAGAGTGGGCCGTATGCCGGACCAGCTCTAACAATTTGCGCCGGTAGCCCCTGCCCTTGACTACAGCTTCGATAATTTCCTCTTGCGCGGCGAAATGGGCAGAAGAAATCGGGGCCAGCGTTCCCTCTCGACCCTGAAAGGCCAGCTTATCCTGGTAACTGAAAGCCCGAAAACTGCGCCCAAAAAAGAGATAGATCACCACCCCGCCCACCGGAAAAATGTAAAACAGGAAGAGCCAGGCAAAGGTCGATTGGGGACTGCGATTTTCCAGAATAATAAAAACCGCCGCACTAATAGCATACAGGCTAACGATAGAAAGTAAAATCAGAAAGATGGGTTGTAAGGGCAACGACACCATTAGACAACCATTTTCAATATTGCTCGCCAATCGGGATAGGCCGGGCTGGGCAGCAAATCACGGCGCAACAGGCTAACGTCGAAGCGGGCCGGGGGATGGGGCAGCGGCGCGTCGAAGGTGGGGGGCGGCAGGTCGAGGCGGGCGCAGGCGGCGGTGTAGAACTCCTCGCGGGTGGGGCAGGGCGGGGTGACGGCCAGATAGAGCGGTTGCGGCTGGAGGTGGCTCAACGCGGCCAGCAGGGCCGTGGCCGCATCGTCATAATGGATGAGGGCCAGGGTTTTGTTCGACGGACCGGAGCGGGCAACGTAGCCCCGCCGCCGCAGAGCCGCGAATGGTCCCCGTTCCCGGCTGTAGAGACCACCCAGCCGGATGACCACGCCCGCTTCCCCGGCCCATTCAAAAAATGTCTGCTCGGCAGCGGCGATAGAGGCCGCTCGCTCGCTCTGGCCGCGAGCGGTCTGCTCATTGATGCTGCCTTGCGGCAGGCCATAATAGCCCGTGGTGCTGATGAAAACGGCCCGGGCCGGAGGCGCTACACCGCTCAGGGTCTCGACCGCCTCCCGCTGCGTGGCGTGGCCGGGCAGGGCAAAAAGCAGGGCGTCGTCGGGCCGGAGCAGGTCGGCCGGGCTACCGAGGCGCGGCTCGATACCGGCGGCTGTGAGGGCGTCGTGCCGCTGCTCGCTCCGGGTCAGGCCGGTGGCCTGGCCCCCCGCCTGCACCCACAGCCTCCCTACCCGCCCGCCGAGTTCGCCCGCGCCCCAGGTAATGAGTCGGTTCATAGGTTTGTCTCCAACTAAGGCTGATTAATCTCCGCCATCAAATCAACTATGGTTTGTTGAGGGTGGCATTATAACATACTCTCCTTTTTGTATCAACGGAGTTACCCCCATTGCAGCAGTTCCAAATTCAAAGCCAGCCCTGTCAAGTTTTTTTGCCTTGAATCAAAAAAGGTGGGATTGGCTTGATCCCACCTTAATGAGGTAACGTTCGGCTCTACTTCTTGACGAACTGGTCGATGCCTTCGTCTTTCCAGACTTTCAACGTTTTCTGGTCGTTGTTTTTGATCTTGACGCCGATGGCGTTAACGGGGTAATCATATTTCTTCTGAATTTCGATCCAATTTTTCTTGACGCTCTTTCCCAAAGCCATGTCGTATCTCCTTAAGCTATATATGGTAAATGTAAGTTGATGTAAGTAGATGTGAATAAGTCCTAACTGCTAACTTGGGTATAGAATATCACACCCTGGCCGGGAACGCAGTGGGAAAAGGCCGTATCTTTGGATAACAAAAAAGGCCACTGTGGGTGGTCTGTTGGGGTGGTAGGATTGCGTAGGGATGGTGCGTAATTTTCGGAAAAGAAGCGGTTCCAGACCCTAAAGGTTTCAGAGAGCGATTTTATTACAAAACCCTGAGCCGGATGGACACAGGATTTGTCCGGTGCAGATGGCGGAAACCTTTAGGGTCTCAGGCACTCCCTCTCTCCCAGCCCGCCACCACCGCCCCGAACCGTTCATACACCCCCAGCAGCGTCTCCTTCTTGGCCTGGCCTTCGTCGTCGGGGGGGAAGACGAGGGGAAACGTATCCAGGATGTGGGCAAAATCAGCGGCGGTCAGGCCGTAGAGGTGAGCCACGAGCGCGTCCAGTTCATCCCGCAGGCTTTGCCGCTCGGCGGGGTCGGTGGCGAGTGGCCCCTCACCCCCGGCCCCTCTCCCCAAGGGAGAGGGGGGATTGGGCCACGGCTCCTTCATCACCGCCTGCCACAAGTCGGCGAAGGCGGGCGTGGTGCAGGTCAAGCGGG
>CAZWZZ010000836.1:0-3324 GCA_964638395.1 uncultured Caldilineaceae bacterium | reverse complement strand
ACAGGAGGCCCCCCAATGTTAGCCAGCCAAACCCTTGAAGGCTTGATTACCACCGACCCCAACTTGCGGGGCGGACGGCCGATTATCGCCGGAACCGGCACAACCGTGCGGACGATTGCCGCTCTCTACAAACTGGGCCTATCCGCCGAGGATATTGCCGGTGAACTCCCGTTAAGCCTGGCCCAAATCTACGCCGCTTTAACCTACTATCACTTGCACACCGCCGAGATTGAAGCTGATATCGAGGCCGACGCCGAGGCAACCGTGGCCGCGGCTGCGAAGATGACGCCTCACCGGCAGCAAGTTCGCCAGGCGTTGACGGCTGCCGGATTGAGCTTGCCCACGCCGGACACGCCGCCTGATGCCACGCCGATTTTAGCGGAACGCCGGGCAGAATTGGCCCGTCGCTTTGCCGGAGGACGCCCTCTCTCTGAGCTAATCATCGAAGAGCGAGAAGGCCGCTAATCGATGGCTGACTATTACGCCGACAGCAGCGCGTTGGTCAAGCGGCACATTTACGAAACAGGCACCGCCTGGATGCAAGCCCTGGCCGACCCCGCCAGCGGCAACGTGTTGCTGACTGCCCGTATGAGCATGGTCGAAGTCTATAGCGCCCTAAATCGTCGCTTGCGTGAGGCCCATCTCAGCCTCGCAGATTATGTGCAACTGGCCACCGATTTTGCCACATTCTGCGCGACGGAGTACCAGTTGGTCGAACTAACGGCCCCGGTCGTTGACCGGAGCAGATTGTTGTTGGAGCATCATCCCTTACGAGCCTATGATGCCGTGCAACTGGCCTCTGCGTTGCAAGCCAACGACGCTTTACAAGCGGCCAATCTTCCCCCGCTGACCTTTTTAGCGGCTGATGTTCAACTGCTGACCGCCGCTCAAGCCGAGGGGCTGACCACAGACAATCCCAATGACCATCCATAGCGATGAGGCCCGCTTCCCATCCGTTCCATTCCCAATCCGGTGTAGTTTTTCGCCCAACACTACACCGGATTTAGAAGGGAGCGGATTTTTTACTTTTTTCATCTGTTAATTTTCTGGTCCGGTGTTGTTTTACGGCAACACTACAACGGATTGAAGAATGGAGCGGATTTTTCGCCGCCCCATCCGTTGA
This sequence comes from uncultured Caldilineaceae bacterium, assembly GCA_964638395.1. Classification (GTDB taxonomy): domain Bacteria; phylum Chloroflexota; class Anaerolineae; order 4572-78; family J111; genus CAZWZZ01. Next base: position 2,201 of record CAZWZZ010000836.1, on the reverse strand, counting down.
TTTCCTCAATCCGGTGTTGTGCCGCTTACCACACGACAACAGATGGACGAATAGAACCGATTTTAGTTCCTTAGTCACCGGCTTGCTGTCCGCACCATCGCCACGTCTAAGGTGGTCTCATTGAAATTGGCCAGCAAACCAAGCTGAAATCCTACCTGTTTCAATCTGGCCTTGAGTCGAGCTTTCATCACCTCATCGATTTGCTTGACGGCGACCGTGGCCAGTAAGACCTTATTGGCTGCGGCAATCAAGCGCACCGCTTGCGTCCCCAGATGATGACCTTGATAGGTGATCGGCAGTTGTTTGATGTATTGATAGCTCAAGTCTTGATGATGCAGTTCAATCATCGTCGCCCGGCGATAAACTTGGTGCAGAAACCCTGGCCCCAGTTCAAAATGGACCCGGTGCATCGCCTCAAACAGGTGATTGGTCAACTCCGGATAGAGCGCCTCCTCGGCTACAGGCCGTGTCTCCCACACAAACTCGACCCCTTTATCCCGCACAAAGTTGGGCAGGCGCTCGACTTCCAGAGAGGCTGCCCCAAAATTGACCACCAGCGCCAAATCAGCATCCGTAACCTTGAGGTATGAAATGGCCTGGGCCTTATGCAGGGGTAAAATCCTCGGCGCAACTTTGAGTTCCAGAATGACCGCCCCCCTTCAATCCAGATATCCACGTAGTAAAGCCCGACCCGTTGATTGTGATAGTAAACCTCAAAAAGTTTCTCTGTTTCGCACCTGACTCCCTTTGCCTCCAGCCCGATGACCACCGCTTTTTGACAAAACGCTTCCGGCAGCATCGGACCCAGTTGGTTATGCACGTCAAAGAGTACGCCCCGGATCGTATAAGTCAGGTCTTGGTGAATGAGTTTGGACATTTGCTCTCCCTAATCTGTTGGTTTCCCACACCACCGGATGTGGAAAGGAGCGGATTTTTCACCCTCCCATCCGTTAATTTCCCCATCCGCTGTAGTACTACTACACACCACCAGATGAGGAAAGGAGCGGATTATTCGCCCTCCCATCCGTTAATTTCCCCATCCGCTGTAGTATTGCTACACAACACCGGATGAGGAAAGGAACAGATTTTCCCCTCTCTCCTCCATCCGTTGATTTCCAAATCCGCTGTAGTCCCCCCCCAACACCCGCTACCCAAAAACAGCAGACACAGACCACGCCCCCATCCGTTCCATTCCAAATCCGCTGTAGTCCCCCGCCGCCACGATAATCAGGGTAAGCCGGATGATTTTGGCCATGCGGGACTCCTCTCGGTTAGAAGGATTAGTTATGAGACAGTCTCTAGCGGTCGATTATTTATTCAAAGCAAAAGCATTATTAATTTTTTGACCTGCAAATATTTCATCAACTTGATACATATAAATAAGTATGTCTTCTCCCGATGGATTAGGATTATTTCTTGCAAAGTCATTCCACAACCTATTTAATTCGCTTCTGTTTATAGACGGATCTATCGCTTGCAGTAGTCGAACATCATTAATATCATTCGTTCCCAATATATCCAAAGCATCTCTAGTAGCTTTGGGATATTTGTCTGCAATATGAATTGGTATTCTATGGTCAACCTGGCGACTTCCAAGAGGGGACTTCAACGTCTTTTCAAAACTTTCCCGATAATTATGGCTTCGTGCTAATCTGTACTTTTTTACCTTAGTAACTGCTTTTCCTAAATCATCGCCTGGTCCTGCAACAAGTCTGGTTATAACTTTAGCTTTTCCAGCCTTTGAAACCGCTGCTGGCCCAAACGTTGATACAATTTCAAAAGTGGCCCGTCCAGCAAATTTGTATGGATCATCATTCCAAGCTTGAATCAGATTGTTTTTTGTCTGGATTAAGCCATCCTTCAAATTGTTAGCTATACATACAATTTGTTGGGGATTGCGGGCTAAATTAACGACAGAATTTCCAAGATTTCTGGCAAATTGTATGTTTGACTTCCATTGATCGACAAAGCCTTTAGGATTGGTAACAGCATATAAAAGGCTCGTGCTTCTCTGAACCGCAGCAGTAACTTCAACGGCTGTCTTTGCTACATCATATAATCCTTTCGCTGCATCAATCGCGCCTTCACCAAATCCAACGGCAACTCTAGCAGCAGGATTTGAACTCTCCTTTAGATTATTCCATTTATTATTGACCCAACTACTAGCCTTGGTTACTCCCTCGTTCGCTTTATTCGTTAAC
>CAZWZZ010000835.1:0-3333 GCA_964638395.1 uncultured Caldilineaceae bacterium | reverse complement strand
GTATTAGAGGGGACGATTGTCGAAGCCCTGCCTAATACCAGTTTTCGAGTCGAATTGGAAAACGGCCATACCGTGTTGGCCTATCTGTCCGGCAAAATGCGTAAATTTTATATCCGCGTTCTCTTGGGGGATAAAGTAAAAGTCGAACTATCCCCTTACGATTTAGAGCGGGGTCGAATTATTTACCGTTATAAAAACAAATAATTCGCTAAATTGTGCCGAAATAATTAAATCATTACGCTCACCAGGCTTACCGCCAATGGTAAGCTTTGTTGAGGTACACGCTAAATCTATTGGAGGTGTAGCCGGTTCGCTATGCCTTTTTCTTTTTCCACGGCTTTGACATAACTTCACCTGGGATTATAATCTCTGGCAAATCTCTCTTAAGAAACGTGGCCGTATGGACGATATTAACGAAACTCAACGAAGCTCCCAGGACCCTTCCTCAGACCAATCTAACCCATCGGAAAAAGAGGAGACCCGCCCCACCCGGCGAGAGGATCATCCCGACCGGACCCACCTCTCGTCATCATCTGACTCATCCGCCGCCTCCGCCGGAAAACCACGCCGTCCCTCCCCCGCCGACGCCGAGTCACAATCGGGCCAAAAAGCCAAACCGCCCCCTCCACCCCCACGCCGCCCCGACACCGATTTTGAGCTAACCCGCCCCCACCGGCCCATCAAGCCTGAACACCCTCCGACACCCGACCCACCTCCCGCTGACCCACCCCCGCCCGATCCGTCCCTCTTTGAAACCCAACGAGCCTTCTCGGAGCCACCGCCTGCGCCGGAGTCGGAGCAAGAGCCACCCGCTGACCCACCGGAAACGCATCGCGCCCGGCATTACCGCAGCCCCCTCCGGCAAACGGAAGAAAAAACGGACGACAAAACGGACGACAAAACAGAAGTCAAGCGGCAAGAAAGGGCAGAACCAAGCGCCGAGCCACCGCCGGCCGGCCGCCCGGATTTGATGGAAACCCGCCTGGGGGGACCGCCGCCCTATCCCCAACCGCCCACAACCGCCGTCCCGCCCCAACTCGCGCTCCAGGCCACGAGCCGGGGCCGCAAAATCAGACGGACCGGGGTTTTTCTCCTGTTCTTTTCGATTATTGCCGCCATTCTGCTGACCGGGGCGGGCATCGCCACCTACTTTTGGATCGCCTCCCAGTTACCCCCGGCCCGCGATTTGAAGGCCCGCTCCTTTACCTTCGCCACCACCGAAATCTATGACCGGGAGGGGAACCTGCTGTGGGAGATTAACGACCCGACCACGGGCCGCCGCCGGGCCGTTTCCATCGACCAGATTTCGCCCGACCTGATCGACGCCACCATCGCCACGGAGGATCGCTTCTTCTATGCCAACGTCGGCGTCGATCCCATCGCCGTGGTCCGGGCCGTCTACTACAACGTCACCGAGGGGGAGATTGTCTCCGGGGCCAGCACCATCACCCAACAGTTGGCCCGCAACGTTCTCCTGACGCCCGAAGAGCGCACCGAACAAACGCTGGCCCGCAAGGTCAAAGAGGCGGTGCTGGCCGTCGAAATCAACCGTCGCTATACGAAAGAAGAAATCCTGGAGATTTACCTGAACCAGATTTATTACGGCAACCTGGCTTACGGCATCGAGGCCGCCGCCCAGACCTACTTCGGCAAGGCGGCCATCGACCTGACCCTGCCGGAAGCGGCCATGCTGGCCGGGCTGCCCCAATCCCCCGCCTTCCACGACCCTTACAACAACCCGGAGGGGGCCAAACGGCGGCAGGCCGACGTGCTGCGGCTGATGGTCGAGGCCAACGCCATCAGCCCGGCCCAGGCTGAGGCGGCCCGCAACACGCCGCTTCAATTTCAGGATGTCGATTTCGCCCTGCAAGCGCCCCACTTCGTCAACTTTGTGCGCCAGGAGTTGGAGCGGCAGATTGGGGCCGATTTTATCTACCAGGCCGGGTTACGGGTGCAGACCACCCTCGACCCCCGCCTCCAGGAGATTGCCGAGGCGGAGGTGCGGCGACAGGTGGCCGCCCTGGCCGGACGGAACGTGACCAACGGGGCGCTGGTCGCCCTGGATGCCGACACCGGCCAGATTTTGGCGATGGTCGGCAGCGCCGATTTCCGCAACGAGGCTATCTCCGGCCAGGTCAATATGGCGGCCAGCCCCCGCCAGCCCGGCTCCGCCATCAAGCCGCTGACCTACCTGGCTACGTTTGAAACCCTCGATTGGACGCCCAGCACCTTGATTATGGATACGCCCGTCGAATATCCCGACGGTGCGGGCGGGGCCTACCGCCCCCGCAATTATGATGAGAAGTTCCACGGCCCGGTCTCGCTGCGGAGCGCCCTGGCCAACTCCTACAACATTCCCCCGGTCAAGGCTCTGGCCCTGATGGGCGTCGATGAGCTGAAGGAGATGGCTGCCCGGCTGGGTATTTCGACCCTGACCGGCAACCAATATGGCCTGGCCCTGACCCTGGGTAGTGGCGAAGTGCCCCTGGTGGAGATGACCGGGGCGTATCAGGCGATGGCCAACCAGGGCGTGCTGGTTCCGCCCACCTCCATCCTGCAATGGACGGACAGCGCCGGGCGGGTGCTACAGCCGTCGGGCCGGCCCCGCCGCGTGCTGCGCGAGGAACACGCCTATTTGATAAGCCACATCCTGGCCGACAACGAGGCCCGGACGCCCGCCTTTGGGCCGAACAACGCCCTGCGCCTCTCCCGCCCGGCGGCGGCCAAAACCGGCACGACCAACGACTTCCGGGATAGCTGGACGGTCGGCTACACGCCCGACATCGTGGCCGGGGTCTGGGTCGGCAATGCCAACAACACCCAGATGAACAGCGTCAGCGGCTCGACCGGGGCGGCCCCTATCTGGAACCGTTTTATGGAGCGTGCCCACGAGGGGTTGCCGGTGCGGGATTTCACCCGCCCGCCGACGATTATCGAGTTGGAAGTGTGTGCCGACTCCGGGACCATCCCCAGCGAGGTTTGTCCCCAGCGGCGCACCGAGATTTTCTTCCAGGATCAGCCCCCTCTCGGCCCGGAGCATGACATCCACCAACTGATTGAGATTGACCGGAACACCGGCCTGCTGGCCAATGAGTTTTGCCGCTCCAACGTCGAGGCGCGGTATTTCCGGGTCTATCCGCCCGACGGCTGGGAGTGGGCCATCAGCCAGGGCTTTGAGCAGCCGCCGGTTGATTACTGCCCCTCGGCCAATCTGGTGGCCGACATCACCAGCCCCCTGGATGGCAGCACCGCTCGCGGAACCATCTCTCTGGAAGGCCGGGCCATGGCCGACAATTTCGCCCGCTACCAGATCGAGCTGGGGCAGGGCACGAC
>CAZWZZ010000834.1:0-3342 GCA_964638395.1 uncultured Caldilineaceae bacterium | reverse complement strand
CTGCGGGAGGAGTGGCTCTATCCGGTGCGGGGGTTGGCCATCCCCGGTCAGGCAAAGAATGATGAGCAGGCTGCGGATGCAATCCGCCTGTTCGAGGAGCGGGCGGGCCGCGTCCGGCGTCATTTTTCCCTGGCCGAGGCGCAACAGCCGGTGGTACACATCTGTCGCCTGGTCGAAGGGATGCCGCTGGCCATTGAGCTGGCCGCCGCCTGGTTGAGAACGTTGGATTGCGCCGCTATCGCCGCCGAAATCCGGCGCAACCTCGATTTTTTATCCACCACGATGCGGAACGTGCCCGACCGCCACCAAAATATACAGGCTGTCTTCGACCATTCCTGGCGCTTGCTGACAGCCGAGGAGCGGCGCGGGTTTAAGCGTCTGTCGATCTTCCGGGGCGGCTTCCAGCGGGCGGCGGCGGAGCGCGTAACCGGAGCGACGTTGCCTATCCTTTCGGCGCTGGTCAACAAATGTATGATCCGGCGCGAGGGCGGACGGTACACCATTCACGAACTGCTGCGCCAATACGGTCAGGAGAAGCTGCAAGAGTCGGCAGCGGAAGCGGCCCAGATTCGGGCCGGCCACGCCCGCTATTACGCCGATTTTCTGGAGGAGCGGCGGGCAGCGGTCAACGGCCCGGCCCAGCGCCAGGCGGCCACTGAAATCGCCGCCGAGCTGGAAAACATCCGGGCGGCCTGGCAGTGGGCCGTCGCCCAGGTCGATGTCGAAATCATTCGCCGGGCAGCCACGACCTACTATCTCTTCTGCCAATTTCGGAGCTATTTTCTGGAAGGGGCCGAGGCCCTCGACGCGGCGGCGGTTGTCCTTGAGCAGCAACCTGAGTCTGCTGACCGGGACCTGACGCTGGCCGAGTTGTACAGCAACGAGGGCTGGCTCCGAATTCGGCTGGGCGAATTCGAGCGAGCGCAGATGGCGCTGGAGCGGAGCCGCGCCCTCTACACGCACCTCGACCAACCGCCGCCTTCTTATATGGGGGCCGATCCGGCCACGCCGTTGGCCATCCTGGCCACGATGCGGGGTGCGTATGAGGAGGCCGCCGCGCTGGGGGAAGCCTCTCGCCGGGCCAGCGACGCCAGAGATGATATCCACAACCTCTACTTTGCCCATTACGGCTTGGCCGTCGTCAGGCTGGCCCAGGGTCAGTACGAGGCCGCTTACCGTCACGCCGAGCAAGCCTGCACCCTGGCCCGCAGCGCCGGAAATCGCTGGTTTCTCTCCTATCCCCTCAACGAATGGGGCAACGTAGCCCGGGCCATGGGCCAGTATGCCGAGGCCCGGGATCATTACCGGGCCAGCTATGCCATCAAAGAAGCGTATGACGATCCCGAAGGCATGGCCGTCGCCCTGAGCCATCTGGGAGAGATGGCTATGTTGCAGGAGGCGTTCCAGGAGGCTGATGAGCGGTTCCGGCAAAGCCTTCAAATTTACCGGGAGCTGAATGACCGGGGCGGGCTGGCCACCTCTCTTAAAGGGCTGGGCCAGGTGGCCTGTGCCCGGCAGGAACCGGCTGTAGCAGCCGACCATTTTCGGCAAGCTCTGGAAATCGCTATCGACATCCGCTTTCTGCCCCTCGTCTGCGCCATTATTATTGAAGCGGCGCCACTGCTGCGGCAGGCCGACCGCCCGGCCCTCGATGTGGCCCTGCTGACCCTGGTGCGAGAGCATCCGGCCGCCGATCACGAAATCGCCGGCCGGGCCGGAGCGCGGCTGGCGCAGTGGGCCGCAGAGCTGACGGCGGAGGCGTTTTCCGAGGCGGAAGCGCGGGGCCGAAGCTGGGACCTCAAGGCCGGGGTGTCCGCGTTGCAGGCTCAACTGGAAGCCCTGACCACAGAAGAACAAACGGATCGAGAGCCGGAGCCGGAACAAGCCCTGGTCGAGCCGCTGACCGACCGGGAGCTGGAGGTGCTGCGCCTGATGGCCGAGGGGCACACCAACCCCGACATTGCCGAGACCCTGGTCATCGCCCTGGGCACGGTCAAATGGTACGCCAGCCAGATTTACGCCAAGCTGGAGGTGGCCAACCGCACCGAAGCCACCGTCCGGGCCAAGCAACTCGGTTTGTTAGAATAACCGGCCCACCCCCACCCATCCCCAAACCCATCCCCCAACCCTGTCGATTGGGGGATCACAAACCTCCTATGATCTGCTAACATTAGAAATGAACAGTAAATGATTTGTGCATTTCAAATCGTCGTAATTGGTCATCTAGTGACCTATCACTTTTGCAAACGACCTTGCTTTTCGACCGACTCCGCCCGGACATAAATGATCCGGGCTACAAAACAGCGCCGGATCAATCCGGCTTGTCTGTCGAAACCCCATTGATGGGGTGCTGTTCAGTAGCTCGGCGAGTTCATCGCCGAGCGGGGGCCGGTAATCGCAGAGGGTCGGGGCAAAGTGATATGTGGCTAGAGCGTTATTTACAGACGCGCCTGAGCGACGAAACATAGTAGTAACGAGGAGGCTATTGATGTTAAAGTTTGAAACAATGGAAACGATAGAAACACCCCGCACCTATCTGAGCGATGAGATAGTTGATGATTTTAGAGATGATTTCGGAGGCCGGCTGCTACGGGCCGGCGATGAAGGCTACGACGAAGCCCGCTCCATCTGGAACGGAATGATCGATAAGCGCCCGGCCCTGATTGCCCGCTGCACCAACACCGCCGACGTGGTCGAGGCGGTCAAGTTCGCCCGCCGGCATAAGCTGCTGGCAGCGGTGCGGGGCGGCGGCCACAACGTCGCCGGTCACGCCGTCTGTGAGGGGGGCTTGATGATCGACCTGTCGCCGATGAAAAAGGTCGAGGTTGAGCCGGAGGCTCGCCTGGCCCGCGTCGAACCGGGGACGACCTGGGCCGATGTGGATGAGGCGACGCAGGAAGTTGGACTGGCCGTGCCCGGTGGCATTATGTCCAGCACCGGGGTGGCCGGGTTGACGCTCGGTGGTGGCTTCGGCTGGTTGAGCCGCAAGTTTGGCCTGACCTGTGACAATCTGCTGGCGGCGGAGGTAGTCACAGCCGACGGCACGGTGGTCACAGCCAGCGAGAATGAAAACAGCGATCTCTTCTGGGGCTTGCGCGGCGGGGGCGGCAACTTCGGCATCGTCACTTCGTTCCAGTTCCAACTCCATCCGGTCGGGCCGGAGGTGCTGTGCGGGTTGCTCTTTTACACCCTCGATCAGGCCCCGGCGGTGCTGCGGAATTACCGGCAGGTGATGGCCGAGGCCCCGGATGAGTTGAGTTGCTATGTCCTGTTCCGCACGGCAGCCCCCAAACCGTTCCTGCCGGAGTCGATCCACGGCCAGCCGGCGCTGGCCCTGGCCAT
>CAZWZZ010000833.1:0-3343 GCA_964638395.1 uncultured Caldilineaceae bacterium | reverse complement strand
AACTGACCCAAAGCTCCGATTTTTGGGATCATTATTTTTCTGGAACTCCCTAAAGTGATTGTGGTTTTGTCATTGCGAGCGTAGCGAAGCAATCTCCGGCCCGCACAGGGAGATTGCTTCGTCGCCGATCACGGCTCCTCGCAATGACAATAACCGCGAAAAACTTAATTTACGCTGTACTCAGGGCTACTCAGGATGCTCTAAAATCTGGGCCGCGCCTCGCAACTCGTCATCCATCTTGCAAATATCAGGCAGTTGCGTTACGCTTTTAGAGACGGTTGAAATTATGTTGATTGCCAAAGTGGTCGGCACTGCCGTGGCCACGATCAAGGATGAGAAATTAGAGGGGGCCAAATTGTTGGTCGTCCGTGAGGCCGACGTTGAGGGCAACCCGACCGGTAAACCGTTGATTGCCATCGACTCGGTCGATGCCGGTGTTGGCGATGTGGTGCTGATTGCTGCCGGCTCTTCGGCCCGGCAAACGACGATGACCAAAGATCGCCCTGTCGATGCCGTCATCATGGCTGTTTTGGATAGCCTGGAAATCGGCGGGCAGGTCACGTTTCGGAAATCGTAATTGAGTGAGGAAACCACACACCGATGTTGTTAGGGAAAATTGTAGGCACGGCGGTGGCCACAATGAAAGCGCCGGGGCTGGAGGGAGTCAAGCTCCTGGTCGTGCAGACTCTTGATAAGAACCGGCAGCCGGTGGGCACGCTCAAGGTGGCCGCCGATGCCACCCAGGCCGGGGTGGGGGACACCGTCTTTATGGTCCGCGCCCGTGAAGCGGCGTTGGCCCTGGCCGAGAGCTTCGTTCCCGTTGATCTGGCCGCCATCGGCGTGGTCGATCACGTTGATGTGGATGACGCGCTTCAGGATTTTACGTTGCCCTTTGGGTACTCAAGGTTCTCCTGAGGATGGTCATTGCCAGAGTGGTGGGCACGGTAGTCTCGACCATTAAGCACCCGGCCTATGACGGCTACAAGCTCCAGGTCGTGCAGCCCCTTCATCTACCCGGCCAAACGCTGGATGATGCCTTTTTGGCCCTGGACAATGCCCAGGCCGGGGTGGGGGATACCGTGCTGGTGATGCGGGAGGGGAATAGCGCCCGGGCCATTACCCGCATCGAGGACGCGCCAATCATTTCGATGATCGTTGGCATCCTCGACGCAGTCAACATCGAGCCGTGACTGTAACCGGGGCAAGTCAACGTCCAGTCGGCTACAAACCCTTTGACAACTACAGAAACAATGTTCTATGGCAAAAATTCTAATTATTGATGACGACCAAAGCATCCTGCGGCTATTAGAGTTTACCCTGCGCCGGGCCGGACACACCGTATTCGTCTCCGAAGATGGCATCGCCGGGTTGGCCGAGGCGGAAGCCAGCAGACCGGATCTGATGGTGGTGGATGTGATGATGCCCCGCATGAACGGCTTTGAGTTTTGCCGCCAGGCACGGCGTCACCCCGACCTTCAAGAAACACCGATTGTGATGTTCTCGGCCCGGTATCAGGGCAGCGATAGAAGGACGGCGCTGGAAGCCGGCGCGAACGATTATCTCTCTAAAACTACATCTCCTAACGATCTATTGAAACGGCTGGCCGACTTGTTACCGGCCAAAACTTTGAGTACCGGTAACATGGCCATCGGTATGTTGAGCCTGCGAGGGGGATGCGGTGCCACCAGCCTGGCCGTTAATCTGGCCGTAGCGACTGCCCTCAAGAGAAAATCGCCGACGGTTTTGGTTGATCTGGGCCGCCTGGGGGGGCATGCGGCCTTGATGCTGGGGTTACAGCCCAGGAGTAGCGTGGCCCAGGCGCTTTCCAGTATCAAAGGCGGCGTCACGCTGGATGCGCTGAAACCTTATCTCCTTGAACACGAGAGCGGTATTCACCTGTTGTCTTCGGCTAACAGTTATGATTATGAGCTGCGACCGACCCACAAACGCCTGGAGCCATTGCTGGCGGCGCTCAAAGCGGGCTATCCCCATACCGTTTTGGATTTACCCCACTTTTTGGAGCCTGGTTTCGCTTCTAGCCTGCAATTGGTCGATAAGATCATCATTCTCCTCTCGCCCGATATGGCCTCGCTCCAATCGACAGCGATGGCGACCCAGGGGTTGGCCCGGCTGGGCATTACCGAAGACAACATCGCCCTGGTCGTCAACCACGTGCAGCCCGGCGGGGATTTACCGACCGAAACTATCCAGAAAATCACGAAGCGTTCTATCCTGGCCCATATTCCGCATGAGCCGCAGATGATTGAGTCGCTCAACCAGGGCATCCCCCTGGTGCTGCATAGCCCCAACTCAACCGGGGCGCTGGCTATCACCAAGTTGGCCGACATTCTTTTTGGGTGAGGGAGGTTTTTTTATGGCTGACGATTTGCGGGCGGAGATCGTCCGGGTCGGGCAGTTGCTCTATGATCGCAGTCTGATTGTGGCGACCGACGGCAATATTTCGGCTCGCCTCGATGATGACCATATTCTGATTACCCCCAGCGGGTTGTGTAAAGGTTTGATGAGCGCCGAGCAGTTGATCGTTATCGACCTGAACGGGCGCAAGGTGGGGCCGGAGACGGCGACCACCCGGGACCTGCGTCCCTCCTCCGAAACGGCGATGCATTTGGAGGCGTATAAGCAGCGGCCCGATGTGAGGGCTGTGGTTCACGCTCACCCCCCCCACGCCATCGCCCTGAGCATTGCCGGCATCAGCCTGGCCGACTGTATGCTGCCGGAAGCCATCGTTTTTTTGGGCCTGACGCCGACCACCCCCTACGCCACCCCTTCCAGCGCGGAGAACGCCGAAGCCATCCGCCGGGTGATCCGGGGACACGATGCCCTGGTTTTGCAGCGGCACGGCAGCCTCACCGTGGGCAGCAGTCCCCTCAACGCTTTTTATCGTACCGAAACGTTGGAGCAGATTGCCCGCATCACCTATATGCTCAACCATCTGGGGGGCGGCCAGCCTTTACCCCCCCACCAGGTCGAAAAGCTGATCGACACCCGTCGCCAGTTGGGGCTGGCCCGCCAGGCCGACGACATCGAATTTTGCCAGATATGTGGCGTCTGCCATATGGAGGGGCAGCATCGGGATACCGCTGCCGCCGCCCCTGCGGAGACAGAGTTGGTGCAACGCATCACCCGCCGCGTGTTGGAGGAATTGGAGCATCGCTAAACATCACGTTCTTATTTGACCAACCGTCACAATGATGGTATAGTATCAGCCGTTGCAGGAATGACATTGTATGCAACGACATCGCAGTTTCCGCCCCCTTCGTCTAGAGGACTAGGACACCACCCTTTCAAGGTGGCGACACGGGTTCGAATCCCGTAGGGGGCA
>CAZWZZ010000832.1:0-3350 GCA_964638395.1 uncultured Caldilineaceae bacterium | reverse complement strand
CGGTGTGCCTCACGAAGATTGTTGAATTTTAGGGGGGGTATCAAGAAAGGTCAGCGGCCTCATTCCTCTCGGCGATTTCAGCGGTCAAATCACTCCGCCTCAATAGGTAGTTGGGACCAGGCCAATTATTTAGCAAAATCTATCGTCAGGTCTCGCAGATTGATAATTGCGCCAGCGCGTCTCAGAAAATCCATTCCTAAAATCCCGTTGATCTCAAATCCGTAATCCATACCACCGATTTCGACGTCAAAATTGGACAGAGTATGCGCTCCAAACTGGAGATGCTCAATGGTACGAGTGAAAACAACCTCGGTGCCACCCACGCCCCGAATGGTAAACAGACGATCTTCCGGTAACGGGACAATGTGAACCAACGCCATCATATCGGCCGAAAAGATCGTGGTGGCCGAGCCTGTATCGACAAGAACATCGGGGATCGTCACGGTTTCTCCCTGATGGTTGACTGTGACTGTTCCGAAGGGAAGATCATTTTTCAGCGTTAACTGCATTGCTCCCGCTCCGAATCCCAATCCAGCGCCGTTCTTGAATATTTAATTGGTCTCGGCTGGTGTGGACGAAGTAAAACTCACGGTGGGGGAACTGCTGATGCAGCCGCCGATAGGTTTGCAGCGCGGCCTGACCATCCGCACACATTTCAATCACGGCGATTCGGTCAAGCTGGCGTTGATTATCAGGCGTGGTGTGGGCTTCTAAGGCTTCGATCACCAGCCATTGCGCCGGATACCGTTGACGGACTTCTTGCCAGATCATTGTTTGGGCCTTTCTTCATGCTGCAAAAAGAGAATCCTTAATCGAGCGGGGGCTGGGGATGGCGCAGGCTTCATTTAGGGCGGCCAGAAACGCCTCGGCCTCGGCGTCGGGGATGTTTTCGATGGGCAGCCAGCGCAGCCGGTCGCTGGGCCGGATGACCGTCTCGACGGCTTCGAGAGGCGTCTGTTGCTGGCGTATCTGGACATTGTACCGCGAACCGACCCGTCCCCAGGCTAGATTGTAGCGTAAGCGGACTCGGCCTGGCTCATTCTCATTCTCATAGGCATAGGCATCATCAAACCAGCGGTCATCTTCATCTAATCGTTGGAGTCGTCTTACTCTCATTGCTGCTCTCCTTTTAGTTGGGCAATTGCCTGTTCAGCCGCGTCAATCCGATCTTCTTGCAGGCGATAGACGCCGACCTCACTCTCCAGAAAAAGCTCCAAATCTTCATCATCGCCCCGGTTCGCCCGGATCAAGGTGGCTACCTCAAAATGTTGGCTGAGACGTCGGTCGATAACTTCTTGCAAGTAAAGATGCTCCTCGTAAGTGGCGATGACGTGCGTGTCGATGTTCCGAATAACCATATCCCGTAAAGCGGCTGTCCTCTGACGTAAAGGTTGTAAGCCTCTCGTTTGCAGCAGCCTGATTTCGATGACCTCGTGGACCAGGATGCTGGTGCCATAGGCTCCTCCAATTTGGATCATCTCTGCCCACGTCGAGCCGCCTGGAAACCCACGCTGAATAATGCTCAGATATTTCTCGACCATCTGCACATCAGCCTCGGTAATCTGATACCGGTTCAGGCCGACCGGCTCCAGTCGGGCCAGCAGGTCGCGGTGTCGTTTGGCCACAAGGTTGCCTCGCTACGAGAGTGCGCTCCGGGAGCGGTTGGGATTAGTGTAGCACAAAATTCTCTTCAATAAAAGCACCGCTCTTGGTCACTTATCATCCGCCCCAAAAGTTACTGAAACCGCTGTCAGCAACTTTTCTTGCCTGAGTCTGCCCGTTTAGGCCGACAATTCCCCATTTCAGCCCCAAAACAACCTAAAAATAACCCCTGACCGGGTCAATATCGACAAAAATCGGCACAAAAACCGGGTCATCAAAAAAGTTGCTGATTGCTGATTGCTGAAGGGGGTCTCCCCTTAAAGCCCTCATGTATATAAAAACCAAATTTTTTATTTTTTTTAAAATAGGGATACCTATCCTACTCTATTATTAATTAGCTTTAAACAGAGCGGCGCGGGGAAAGATTATGGGGCTAAATCGCCACAGGGCGAGGAAATCTACCTTAAAATTGAGCGGTAGGGCCTCAATAGCCGGTGGCGCTGGTCACATATCTCTGGCGCATAGCGGTACCTCCTGTGAATAAGGGCTGATTCTCCCCTTGATCTTGCTTGGAAGCGACTTGGGCCTAAGGGGGGACCCGGGTCAGCAATCAGCAATCAGCAACTTTTGTGGAATGTGTGCAGACCCTAAAAGTTTTAGAAATCCGGGTTGTTAAAATTTGGGAACAGGCGAGCCTCTCTCTCCATATAAAACAACCTTGCGAAAACCTTTAGGGTCTCTCCGCAGTCATTCAGTAACTTCGGGATTGAGGGGGGCGAATGAAGGCGGCGAAGCCGGGGTTGGGGGTGAGGATAGGACTATTGTACTATAGAATGGGGTGGCTGACAAGGGGGATTTTTTGGGGCGTAAGTTAATTAAGTGCCATGCCTAAGCGACGGCAAATCCGGTGTGCTGCCGTAGATGGGCCGGATGGAAGGCCAGGACAATAGCCTCGCGGGGGATGCCGGCTTCGACCAACTCTTCGGCGACGCCGGGGGAGGTGCCATCGTGCTGAATCCAAACTTTGTCGCCAATGATGTCGATATGGATAGCGATGCCATGAACCCGCCGGTCACGATCCCAACCGACGTGTAACACTTCGTAGTGGCCTTGGTCCGAGTCGATGATCGCCTCTGTGTTGATGTCGCCGTGGGAGGGTTTATATGTGGCGTATTCCAGTATCAGGTTTTGGACAATTTCTTTATATCGTTCTATATCACCCATTTGAAAATTGTCTCCTGTGCCTCATCGAAAACAATTAATTTGAGCCGTTGACGTTCCAGAACAAGTCTCCCTAACGAATCGTTGAAAATGCCCTTATAGACAGTTGTGGAAATCGCCAAATAAAGAACCCGTTCCGGTTCTACCTCTGACAGAATGTCTCGATACAAGTTGTACTGCCCGATAGACAATTCCAGGTCATAGATAACCGAGGCGCTGAGAAAACTTTTTATCTCGACCGCTATTTTTTGGTTATCCTTCTGAGCGCCAATAGTTTTATCAGCCCCTAGATCAATATAGACATCTCGGCCCCCATATGATAGAAACAGGGGATCATCCGTAATGACCCAGCCGTCTTTGACTAAGGCGTTAACAACAATATCGTGGTAAATATCTCGTTTAGGCATTGGTTTGACTACTCTAAGATTGGTTGGAGTATACCATAAATTGGGCCATCCGTCTATCGTCGTTAATCACAAACCGCTCCGGCCTGCTCCGGCTTGAAGCCATCCGGCCAGATGGTGTTT
>CAZWZZ010000831.1:0-3355 GCA_964638395.1 uncultured Caldilineaceae bacterium | reverse complement strand
CATCGGCACGGTGCGGGCCCAGATTTGGCAATCGGTCGGGCTGCGGATGATGGGTCAGGCCAAAAAAGCGGTCGAGTTGGCCACGGATGGGTTGGAGAAGCTCAAAACTCTGGTCAAGGACAACACCCTGCTGATTGCCTGGGCCACCCGGAACCGGGGCCTGGCCTACGGGACAGCCGGTGATTTTGTCAGAGCCATCGCCGACACCCGGCTGGCTTTGCAGGATTTTGAAATCGCCGGGCATAAATATATGGTCGGTCTCTGCTACCATGATATTGGCGTTTCGCTGGAAAAACAGGGGAATGTGACCGAGGCCGAGTCCCACTATCGCCGGGCCGTCGAAATATGGGCCGATTTAGGAAACCGGAATGATCTGGCCAACAGCCTGACCGGCTTGGGCCAAACGCTCTGTCTGGCCGGACGGTATGAGGAGGCGTTGGACGTTTTGAACGAGGGGCTTAAGATCGCCCTCGATATCAACGCCATTCGGCGGGCCGCCTTTGCCCAATCCGGGATTGGGGATGCTTACTTTGGTTTGGAAAATTACGAAGAGGCGATCAAAGCCTACAACCTGTCAATTGGTTATGCTCAGGATGCCCAGGTGCAATCGCTGGAGGTGTCCAACCAGATCAAGTTGAGCGAATGTTTTTATCACCTCGCCCGGCAGGACAACCTCAACGAAGCCCTGGAAAAGGCGATGCGAGCCAGCCAGATTGCCACCGACAATGGCCTCTCCTACGAACACGCCCTGGCCTGTATCAGCCAGGCCAAAATCTACATTCGTCTGGAGCAATACGGCGACAGTGTCGATCCCTTGAACCAGGCCGTTGATTACTTCGCCGAAAATAACGCCATCGAGCATATTCGGGCCAGGCTGCTCTTGGGCTATGCGCTTTATTTGGATCGACAGGATCAAGAGGCGTTGACCCACCTGAAAGCGGTGGCGATCAAATTGATGCCAGAGGTTGAGGAGGCGGAACTGAGGCGGGAGTTGGGCCAGACTGTCACCGAGGTGCGGTCGATGCTCGATTATTTCATCAACCGGGCCGAGATTCCCTCGGAGATGGACACCGGCTTGAGCCGTCTGTTGGCGGCCCAAGCGACCTGACCGATTTAACACCTTTTTCGCCAGCACCCCTCGATATGCCCTCCGCCAGGCTCCGGGCTACTCGGGATGCGGCGAAAAATCAAATGACAAAAGCCCTGCTGAGTAAGCAGGGTTTTTTGTTTGGGGAAATTAGGTTTTAGGACTTACGCAGTTGGCTCGTAGGCGGTTTGCAACCGCCGTATTCGAGGGTTACAAATCCTCTCAGAGCGTCAACTGCGTAACCTCTAAGGTTGGTCGGGGGACTTTGGTCAGTAAGACGATAGGGGGTGGGTCTCACGTCACGCCGCCACCGCCGTAATCGCTGGCAGCGTGGATGGCGGTGATTGAGAGTCTGATATTTGTTAGCATCGGGTGCCTCCTGAGTTTACAAGTTCTGGTGAATGAAATTTTGAGATGATGTGAAAAATAAAAAAAAAGCCCTGACACGTCTAGCTAGTTTAGGTCAAAATGGAACGTGAAAGGGCTAGTCATCTACAAGACGTGTCTGTTTTTAAGGAACAGGCCGCCGGTCATTGCGGCTCATTTTGTCAGGTGAGTTTTTAGTCTCACCTTCAGTGTATCAAATAATCATCGTGCGCGTAAATCAGTCCATTACGAAAGTTCCTGCTATCCGCTGCGGTCTCCTGCATTTTGCCCATTACGAACCGAATGTTCCTCCCATTCACACAACCGCTGGGCCAAATCGTGAACCGCCTTGGAGCGGATATGGGCCAACGTCCGTTCACTGACGTTGAACATCAAGGCAATCTGTTTATTCGGTTTGGTTTTCCAGACGTAGGCAAATGAGAGGGTTAAGTAGTTGTAGCACTCTTGGGGAATAGGCAGATCATCGGGCCACTCCTGCTGAGGTAACTCCCCCAGCACGTGGACCACATCTTCCGGCAGTTCGGTGTAGGGGGGTTTGAGGGTGTCGATGGCGGTTTTGACCAGGTTCCAGACGGCATACTGGCGGTCTCTGTCGGTAATGCGCCGGGGGTGTCCGCTCCGTTTTATCTCGGCGACGACCAACTCTTTGGCTTTCTTATCGACGATGTCGAGGGACAGCTTGACGACCGGCTGAAAGGCGGCGTAGTCGTGGTAGGTGCGTTTGCCCCACCGTTGTAAGGCTTGATCGATAGTTTTATGGAGCGCTTGGCACTTGGTCGGCGTGTCACCATTCTTGTTCAACAGTCTGTCCTATCCCTTAATCCACACAGAACAAAAAAAATGCTTCCCAGAAGATCAACGGGAAGCAAGGAGCGAAGCATTGCAGGTGGCTGCGTGGTCTTTATTCGATCTTTTTGTAAGGTGCAGTGCTTCCCGTCAAGGTGCTAGTTGTTTACAGTATATCAGATATTCCCCTGTTTGATAAGGGATACCTTTCTCCTAAACTGGGTAGGAGTCTGTGTGGGAAGCGAAAATAATCATAAATCAATCGTCCCGACGCTACCGCTCCCCCCGCAGCCGGGCCAACTCCGCCTCCAATTCGGCGATGCGGGCTTGAGCCCGCCGGGCCGTTTCCTGCGCTTCCAGGGGGGTGAGCAACTTTTCATCCCGCTCAGGATCATACAGCCGCAGAAAATCACCCTCGGTTTGTAGATGCAGCTTGAGTTGTTCGCTGAAAAGCTGCCATCCGGCGGCGGTGCGGGCCGGTTCTAGCGAGCGATACCCCTCGCCGGTGAGCCGGTAGCCTTGCAAGGGCGGATCGAGATATTCAGCCAGCGGATCGAATAGAAAATATTCGGCCACGCCCAAATACTCATACAGCCCCCGCTTTTCCCACAAATCCTCCCGCCGCGTCCCCCGCGAACTGACCTCGATCACCACCTGTGGCGCTGGCCCTTCCTCCCACAGTTTGTAGATGCGCCGCTGTTTTTGGGCCACCCCAAAAACGACGAAGGTATCCGGGGCCACCCGGCTGTGAGGATCCCCCTCTTCATAATAAATAAAGAGGTTTCCGGCGACGTACACCTGGGGCTCGTCGCTAAAATAAGCTCTGAGCGCTTCAATCAAATAAACCATCTGGTCTCGATAGACATCTGTTTCGGCCATAGGCTCACCATCCGTCACGGGATATTCAATCGCTGTCTGCACTAACGTGTCTATCGACGAAGTTTTGTCACTCATAACCTATCTCACATCATCTAAACCTTATTTCAACTTATGAGAACTATACCATAAAAAGTGATTCCGGTAAACGGATAAAGAACCTGGGGATGGTTCAGAATAAGTTGACACTTTCTTACCCGCCGGATTGAACAACGTCAC
>CAZWZZ010000830.1:0-3357 GCA_964638395.1 uncultured Caldilineaceae bacterium | reverse complement strand
GCTACAGCGACGGTCCCGACGCCGACGGCCACATCCGGGACCAGCGCCGCCTCGACTATCTACGGACGCATCTGACCGCCGCTCACCGGGCCATCCAAAATGGTGTACCCCTGGCCGGCTATTTCGCCTGGTCTTTAATGGATAATTTCGAGTGGGCCAAGGGGTACAAACAGCGCTTCGGCCTGGTCTGGGTCGATTACGAGACGTTGGAGCGGACGCCGAAGGGGAGTGCAGTATGGTATAGGGATGTGATTGAGAAGAATGGGCTGTCATAAAACCATGCGGTTGACCAATCTTCAATTTCCAAAGAGATCGTAACCTTCTGCCCGCCGTGGGTGGTGTAGTACTTGGTCACACTCTTAACGGTGTCTGCCAGGTTTCCCCGTAGTAGACAAATTCTGGCCCCGACCTTATAATCTTCCTGCATCATCAAGATGCAGATTGCCCACGTGTTTGGCCTCAAGAAACGGTTCACCTCCGACACGGCCAAAACCTACGCCTCTCAAGTCGAGCGAGGGGAGGATCATCCTAAGTTCAATGTTGAAAGGGAAAGGCTATACGCTAACTGAAATTGCTGAATTGACCGGCCTGATCCTCGCTGACATCGAGCGGTTGTAAGTCTCATTTTGTCCTACGAATTGCGTCAACTTTATAAGGAGTGCGGCTTGAAAACGATCTTCGAAACTGTGACCGGTTTTTTACTACGCACAGGGTTGACCTGGCTGGGACGTAGCCGTCTGCCCCAAATTGACGGAACGTTGCGGGTAGATGGGGTATCCGGGCCGGTGGAGATTATCCGCGACCGATGGGGCGTGCCCCACATCTACGCCGGAAGCGTGGCCGACCTCTTTTTTGCTCAGGGGTTCGTCCACGCCCAGGAACGGCTGTGGCAAATGGAGCTAAACCGGCGCACCGGCACAGGTCGCCTTAGTGAAATCTTCGGGGCGGTGGCTCTGGATACCGACCGGGCCATTCGCACCTTCGGCTTCCATCGTCTGGCCCAACAGGATTGGGCTGCCGCCAGCGACATCGTCCGAACCACGCTGATGGCCTACAGCAACGGCATCAACGCCTTTTTGACGGCTCCCAATAGTGCCTTACCGGTCGAATTTAGCCTGCTGCGCCACCGGCCGGAGCCGTGGCAGCCGACCGATAGTCTGGCCTTTCTGCGCTTGATGACCTGGCAACTGTCCCACCCCTGGTACAGCAAAATCGTCCGCGCTCAATTGATCGCCGCCGTGGGAGCGGAGCGAGCCGCGGCCTGGGATATTCACTACCCGGCCAGCCGCCCGGTCACGCTGCCGGATGGCATCGAGACCAATGGGGTTAATTTTAGTGACTCGCTGCGAGTGGCCGACAGCCCCTTTCTGGAGCGGGGCAAGGGCAGCAATGCCTGGGCCGTGGCCGGGGCCAAAACCTCGACCGGCCAGCCCTTTCTGTGTAACGACATCCACCTGGGGCTGCGAGCGCCGGGGTTGTGGTATCAAAACCATCTCGTGGCCGAAGAAATCAATGTGACCGGCATCTCCCTGCCCTGCGCTCCCTTCGTGCTGGCCGGGCATAACGCCCACATCGCCTGGGGCTTGACTATCGCCTTCACCGATTGCGAAGATTTATTTATCGAAAAGTTTGATCCCCAACAGCCGGAGCGGTATCTGTTTCGGGACGAATGGCTTCAGGCGGAGATCATCGACGAAACAATCGAGATCAAGGGCCGGGCGGAGGCTCACCAGGAACGGGTGACGATCACCCACCACGGGCCGATCATTTCGGAGGTGGTCGATACCCCGGAGCAACGGCTGGCGCTCCAGTCGATGGCCCTGCGAACAGCCTCGCCAATTGAAGCCTGGTGGTGGCTCAACAAGGCTCAAGGGTGGGCCGATTTCAGGTGGGCGATGCGGCTGATCGAAGCGCCGCAACTGAACGTGGCCTATGCCGATACGGAGGGCAACATCGGCTATTGGCTGACCGGGGCCGTGCCGGTCCGGGCCAAGGGGGAGGGCGCGGTTCCGGTTCCGGGTTGGACGGGGGCTTATGAATGGATCGGGCAGGTTCCCGTCGAGGAAATGCCCCATACCCTCAACCCGAAGCGAAGCTACATCATCAGTTGTAATCATCGGGTCATCGACGAGGCGTACCCCTACTTTTTGGGTAACGCCTGGATGAACGGCTATCGAGCGCAGAGCGTGACCGCCGCCTTCGAGCGTCAGGCGACGTTGACGCCGGATGATTTTCGAGCGATGCAACTGGATGTCACTTGCCAACCGGGGCGGGAGTTTGCCGAGGCCCTGGCCAGTTTGCCCCGGCCCCATCCTGACCCGGATGTGGCGTTGGCTCTGGGGTGGTTACGATCCTGGTCGGGGCAGTTGACAGCGGACAGTATCGCCGGGACGCTCTATCACGTCACCCGGTATATGCTGGTCAAGAATTTGTTGGAACCACCGCTGGGTAAAGTTCTCACCCGGCGGGTAATTGGTGTCGGCTTCAACCCTGTCCTGGCGGCCAGCCACGAATTTTATGGGTATGACACGGTTAATCTGCTACGGATGTTGCAAACGCCCGACTCTTGGTGGCTTGAGCAGGCCGGGGGGCGGGAGGCGGTCTTGACGACCAGTCTGCGCCAGGCGGTCAGTTGGCTCCGTGAAAAACTGGGGCCAACTGACCGGGATTGGCAGTGGGGCAAGCTGCACCGGGTCTTTTTCATCCACTCCCTCGGCGTCAAGAAGCCGCTGGATCGCGTCTTCAATCGGGGACCGTACCCCATCGGCGGGGACAGCGATACGCCCTGCCAGACGGCGATGCTGCCGGACGCACCTTACGACAATCGCGGCTGGGGACCGTCGATGCGCCAGATCATCGATCTGAGCGACCTGTCCCGCTCGCTGATTAGCGTCCCGCCGGGGCAGTCGGGCCACCTCGCCAGCCGCCATTATGACGACCGCCTGCTACCCTGGCTGCGGGGGGAGTACCAGCCGATGCTCTGGACGCGGCAGCAGGTGGAAGCGGCCAGCGAGGGGGTGTTGACTCTGGAAAGGGAGCAACCCGGTTGATAAATCAGACAGACTCATTATACTGTCGATAGAAAAAATTATTTCCAGGAGACTAAAACTTGGCTAATTTTATCAATCCTTATGAGCATCAGGAACATCCGTTGTTGGTGGTGATCTCCGGCCCCTCCGGTGTGGGCAAAGATATGACCCTGCAACGGCTCAAAGAGATGGGCTACCCTTTCCATTTTGTGGTGACGGCCACCACCCGCCCCCAACGCCCCACCGAGACCCACGGCGTCGATTATTTCTTCCTCTCCATGAGCGACTTTGCCGAGATGATCGAGGAGGAGGAGTTGCTGGAGTATGC
>CAZWZZ010000829.1:0-3362 GCA_964638395.1 uncultured Caldilineaceae bacterium | reverse complement strand
ATCGAAAGGGCGGTAGACTGACTGTAAACCGCTGATATTATGGTAAGCTAATGGGCGTCACCAATAAGAAAAAAACGAACGTCAACTCCATATTTGCCGAAAATTTTGATCTCCTCAAACGGCGGCTGGGGCCTTACCAGCGGGAGATCAGCGGCGGGCTGTTGTTGCTGGGGGCCATCATCACCCTGCTGGGCCTTCTATCGTTAACGGATGGCACGCTCAGCAATTGGTGGTCGGGCGTTTTCAGCCAACTTTTCGGCTGGTGGGCTATCCCGGCTACGCTGCTGCTCGGCGCGTTGGGTGGTCTATTGACCTTTGGTCGGCTGAAAGATGAAGCATATGAACTGCCGTTGGATATTATCATCGGCGTCGAGCTGCTCTTCATCATCGGCCTGGCCGTGACCCATATGTTGGCCGTGACCGACAGCGAACGGGCCGTGCGTCTGGCCCGTGACGGGGGCGGCGGTGGCTTTGTCGGCTGGGGTCTCAGCACTTTTTTCATTGATCTGCTGGGAACGAACCTCACCCTGCTCCTCTTGCTAATTATCGGCCTGGCCGCCCTGGGCTTGATCTTCCGGCTGACGGCCACCGATGCCGCCCGCTGGTCGGAATTGATCGGCGACTGGGCGCAGGAGCAATCGGAACAACTACAACCGGATGAGGCAAGCGGGGCGACGATCATAGAGGAGGCCGATCCGAAACCGGCCCCCCCACCCCGGCCTCCCCAAAAACAGCCCGCGCCGCCTCCCCCGGCTACCCCGCCCCCCCCAGCCCCGGCCACAGCCAAGACGACCCAGGCTGTCCTGCCCAAAACCCGCTACCAACTGCCCCCCCTCGATCTGCTGGCCCCGCCCACCAAAAATGCCAAACAGGGGGCCAACGCCCGCTATCAGGCCCAAATTATTGAAGAAACGCTCAACGGCTTCGGCATCCCGGCCGAGGTCGTCGAGATCAACGCCGGGCCGACGGTCATCCAATTCGGCCTCAAGCTGGGCACGATTGAGAAGAAACAGCCGGACGGAACCATCACCCAGCAACGCATCCGGGTTCGCAAAGTAGTGGCCCTGGCCAACGATCTGGCCCTGGCCCTGGCCGCCGCGCCCATCCGCATCGAAGCGCCCGTCCCCGGCCGGCCCCTGGTCGGCATCGAAGTGCCCAACGGTGACAAAACGATGGTCTCGCTGCGGGGCGTGTTGGAGGACAAGAGCTTCAAGAAAAAAGGGGCGCTGCGGGTGGCCCTGGGCAAGGGGGTCTCCGGGGTGGGCGTCTCGGCCCCGCTGGCTGAAATGCCCCACCTGCTCATCGCCGGGGCCACCGGCTCCGGCAAGTCGGTCTGCCTCAACGCCCTGATTACCACCCTGTTGATGACCCACGCCCCGGACCAACTCCGCTTCTTGATGATCGACCCCAAAATGGTCGAACTAACCAGCTTCAACGGCATCCCTCACCTGATCGCCCCGGTGGTGACCGATTTCGATCAGGTGGTCGGGGCGCTGGCCTGGGTGACGCGGGAGATGGAGCGGCGATATAAGTTGTTCGCCGCGACCGGCTCCCGCAGCATCGGCAGCTACAACAACAAGGTGGGCGTTAAAGGGGAGCGGCTGCCCTATATGGTCGTCGTCATCGACGAGTTGGCCGACCTGATGATGATGGCCCCGGACGAGGTGGAGCGCCACATCTGTCGCATCGCCCAGATGGCCCGGGCCACCGGCATCCATCTGGTCATCGCCACCCAGCGCCCCTCCACCGACGTGGTCACCGGCCTGATTAAGGCCAATTTCCCCACCCGCATCGCCTTCGCCGTCAGCAGCCAGATCGACTCGCGGGTCATTCTGGATACGTCCGGCGCGGAGCGGCTGTTGGGCCAGGGGGATATGCTCTATATGGCTTCCGACTCGCCCAAGCTGGCCCGCTTGCAGGGCTGCTTCGTCTCCGATACCGAAATCAACAACGTCGTCCACTTCTGGCGGGCCTCGCTAGGCTCCCCCACCCAGGCCATCTCCGTCGAGGAGGGGCCGGCGGACAAACTGCCCTGGGCCGACATTATGGATGAGGCGGAGAAGGATGATCTGCTGGAGGAGGCCGTCAAACTGGTTATCGACTCGGATCGGGCTTCGACCAGCCTGTTGCAGCGGCGGCTGGGCATCGGTTACCCCCGCGCCTCCCGGTTGATGGATCAACTGGAGGAGGAGGGGGTCATCGGCCCCGCCGACGGCAGCAAACCCCGCGAAGTGCGCTGGCACAAGAGCAAGGATGAGGCCGATTATGATGAGTTCGAGAATGATGTAGGTTGAGACGTGGCCCTCCGGGATACTAACCAAAAACTCGGTGGTCGCCGAGTTTTTTTGTGGTATAATTCAGTAAACCGCAGCAGAAAAGCTCATAGTGGGTTTGTAACCCACGTCGCCGGTTTTAACCGGCTCGGAGCATGTGATGACCTACCGATAATCAGCGGAGGCACTACTAATGATCTCAAAATCGGTTACATTAACTGATCCAGCCGAAACTTCTCCCAAAAATAAACCGCTCTTGACCGGGGAGGCGCTTGTCGCGGCAGATGATTTGGGTTCCGGTGAATTAATTGAAGGAGTATTTATCGAAATGGCCCCACCCGGCTACTGGCACGGCGTTATCGAATTCAACATTGGGGGCATCTTGCGCGAATTCGTCAACAAGCACAATTTGGGGTATGTTCTGGGTGGCGAAGCCGGGGTCTATACAGCCCGCAATCCTGATACCGTCCGGGGGATGGATGTGGCCTTCATTTCTCACGAGCGGATGGCCCAGGTCCAATCGACCAGTTACCTGGATGTAGCGCCTGAGCTAATTGTGGAGATACTCTCGCCCGGCGACCGCTGGCATGACGTCCAGGATAAACTGGCCGAATATTTCGCCATCAATGTTCAGGTCGTGTGGGTGGCCGACCCGAAACGCAAGCAACTGCACGTTTACCAGACCGTGACCGAGGTCGAAATCTTAACCGCCGCCGATACATTATCCGGGGGTGAAGTGTTGGCCGGTTTCGAGGTAGCAGTCGCTAACCTTTTCGGCCAGGGTGGCCCGCGTAGGAACAAATGATATGTCCTGTTGTCTCTCAACCGGCACCGTTGGGATGAACCCGCGTACTGCCTGATCCCGCTTGCGGTCAGGCAGTGGCGGGTTTTGTTCTTTTCGGGCGGCGTGACCACCATCCTTCCACCCTTCCACCCTTCCATCTTCCAGTTTCACCTTTTTTTTATGTCAGGTTACAATGGGGGTATGAAACGTTTGTTGATTTTGTCTTGTTCGCAGCGGAAGCGAATAGCGTTGACATTCATCATGAACCCGATTACTATATTGACCAGGACTTACGCAGTTTGTAG
>CAZWZZ010000828.1:0-3369 GCA_964638395.1 uncultured Caldilineaceae bacterium | reverse complement strand
TATCTTTGAAGCGCAATTGGTGGCCGTTGTCCAGATCGAAAATGGTGCGGACGTGGTCGTGGAGCGGCTCCTGCGTCGGCTCCACCAGCAAATCGCCGCTCATTTTCAGGTGCAGCAGCAGCGTATCCCCGGCGGAGAGATGGAATTGGAGGTATTTGCCCCGGCGGGTAATGGTCTCGATGCGCTGGCCGGGCAGTCGCTCTTTCAAATCCGGGAGCGACGTTTTGACGCTATTCGGCCATCTGACCGTCACCCCGGTGAAGGTGCGCCCCACCAGCGGGCCACGCAACCCCCGGACCACGGTCTCGACTTCGGGTAATTCCGGCATCAATCACTACACTTTCTGAACTTGGTTATCTCAAAAACCTGGGTGATTTTATCTCAAATAGCTTTCTCTGTCCAATCGGATTTGAAATGCGCTTTCAACTCACTTTCTTTTAACGTTCACGCTTTACAAATCGCTTGTGGTATAATACACTCTGTCAATGTGACAACGCAGGAAGCGGTGTTGGCGATTGGGTTGCCAAGCCGGGAGGCTTAATGAAAAAAAACGCTTCAAGAGGCAAAACAATGAACGAACCAACCTTACTCAACCCCACAGAACTCATCGAAGGCAGACCGTTCAGCGATCCGCAGCAAAACGAGCCGGATGTGGCCTTGCTGCGGTATATGGTGGATCGGCTGCGGAACCTGGTCAGCCGGGAGACGACCTCGCAAATCATCCTGGATCCGCTGCGGGAGGCGGACGGCTCGGTGCATCGTATCTTCGTCCTCGACCGGGCGGCGTTGCTGTCGCCGGCTACGCTGACGGCGGTCGGCTTTTTTGGCCAGGCCCGCACCGATGTCGATCACGAGCCGATTATGGAGATCGAAAATGAGTTGATTGAGCAGATGGGTGACGTGCCGGGCTTGCTGGTCTACTACAACCTCTACCAGCCGGGCAAAGGGTTTGGCAATCTGGTCATCTGTGCTGAGGAGGCGGTCAACGAGCGGTGGCGGGATCAGACGTTGCATATCCGGGCCGTCGATGAGTTTGCGCCGCAGCATTACCACTCCATCCGGCTCCACAACGGCCTGTTGCGCGGCGGCTTGATGAGCGGCGCGTTGACCCTGACCCGAACGAAATATTTCGACTTCCGGGATGGCCCGATGTGGCGCGGTCTGCGGGAGTTTGTTTGAGGTTGGTATGACGCCGTCCCCCTCTCGTCGTCTAATTATCAGGTACACCCTGCTCCAGCTACCGGGCATTGCCCTGCTGGCCACGATCCTCTTTTTGCTGGAGCAGTGGTTCGATCTTCCGTGGTGGCTCCACGCCGGCGTGCTTTCATTTTGGCTGATCAAAGATGTAGTGATGTTCCCCTTTGTCTGGCGGGCTTATGATTGGGAAGGAGAAACGGCCCTCCATTCGATGGTCGGGCAGTGGGGTGTCGTGCGTCAGAGCCTCTCGCCGGCGGGATCGGTGCGGGTGGGCAATGAACTATGGCAAGCCGAGGTCGAGCCGGATACGCCCCATCTGCACACGGGGGCACGAGTCCGCGTCCGGGCGCTGCGCGGCTTGACCCTGTTGGTCGAGCCGTGGGAGGAGGGGACTAAGGCAGTTCCAAAATTTAAATGATCCCAAAATTGTTATTAGCTTTGATCCGTGATGCGTGATCCGTGAGCAAAATATCACGGATCACGCATCACTCGTCACGCAGTTTGGGACACTTATTTTTTCGGAACTGCCTTACAGGGGATATACGCCAGAAGCCGATTTTGTAGTCGCTTAGGCTATTACAGAGAATGAAAGGATTTGGGGAGTTATGGTATAATAGGCCGGTGAGGCAAGCCTGAATTTGTAGGAATGAGATCATGAAATTACCGTATGGCGCATCTAATTTTGAAAAAGTTCGAACCGAGGGCTATTACTACATTGATAAGACGGCCTACATCGAGCTTCTGGAAAAGCAGCCGGAAAGCCATATTGTGATGCTGCGGTCGCGGCGGTTTGGCAAGACGCTGTTTTGCAGTATGCTGGGCTGGTATTATGACCGTCGGCATGAAGAACGTTTTGCCGAACTGTTCAAAGGGACGTACATCTATGACCGACCCACCCCCAAACGACATAGTTACCTGATCCTCACTTTTAACTTCAGTGGCATTAATACCCAAACCCTGGAAAATGCCAATGAAGGATTTGCCGAGGAGGTCAAACAATGTGTTCGATTATTCACCGACCATTACCGGGAATATATCACCCCCACCGAGCGAAAGCAGATTCTGGAATCTCCAAAACCAAATGACACCCTCTCCGCTCTGTTTAGGACAATTGATGGCAAGGGGTTGGGAAAATGTGTTTATGTCATCATTGATGAATATGACCATTTTGCCAACAATTTGATGTCACAGGGCAAGGAGAAGTTCAAGGAGTTGGTCAAAACCGATGGCTACGTCCGCCCCTTTTACGAAGCCTTGAAAAAGGGGACGGAAACAGTTGTTGACCGTATCTTCATCACCGGGGTGATGCCCATCCTGCTCGACTCGTTGACCAGTGGCTTCAATATCAGCATGAACCTGTCGACCGATGTCCGTTTTAACGAGATGCTGGGTTTCACCGATGAAGAAATCACGCCCATTCTGGAGGCCCTGTTTCCGACAACGGTCGAGGAGACCCGCGACACCCTGCGGCGCTATTATGATGGCTACCGCTTCAGCCCCCTGGCCGAGCAGACCGTCTACAACAGCGATATGATCCTCTATTACGGTCTGCGTTACGACCCGCAGCGACGCTACATTGAAAGTATGCTCGACATCAACGTGGTCAGCGATTACCGCAAAATCCGGGCCATCCTCTCCATTGGGGAGCAGACGTTGGAGGAAGCGGTCTTGACTCAGATTGTGCGGGACAAAGCCGTAGCGGTGCGCGGGATTCAGCAGTTGTTTGTGTTGACCTGGGAGACCGAATTCCTGTTTACGAAAGCGGCCCTGGTCAGTCTGCTGTTCTACATGGGGTATCTGACCATCTCCGAAAGGCAGGGCTTGAATATCACCTTGAAGATGCCGAATGTGGTCTTGGAAAGTCTCTATTTGGAGTATATGGAACGGCTGTTGATGGTCCGCAGCGAGGTACGCATCGGGAGCGATGATAAACTGGAAATGTTGGAGCAGTTGGTCGCCGGTAATCCCGACAAGCTAATCAGCCTGACGGAGCGGTTGTTGAAGGGGCTGTCCAACCGGGATTATCAGAGGTTTGATGAAAAATATATCAAGGTGGTGATGTTAAGCCTGCTGTCGGATGTGGATGTCTACATCCCCCACAGCGAATATGAAGTCAGCGCCGAGGGGTACGTAGACATCTATCTCCAGGCCGTGTTTGAGCCAGAGCGGTCG
>CAZWZZ010000827.1:0-3372 GCA_964638395.1 uncultured Caldilineaceae bacterium | reverse complement strand
GACCCGACCACCGAAACTCAACCTGCGGCCCACAGAGCGGGCAGGCATTCGGCTGGGCGTGGAAACGGCGGTCGCGGGGATCGTCATATTCGGCCTGGCAGGCCGGGCACATCGTAAACGCGGCCATCGTAGTTTGGGGCCGGTCGTAGGGAATATCTTGGATGATGGTGAAGCGGGGACCACAGTGGGTGCAGTTGGTGAAGGGGTAGCCGTAACGCCGGTCATCGGGGTCGAGTGTTTCGTGTAGACAATCATTGCAAATCGACACATCGGGCGAAACCAGGGTGTTTTCAGCCACCTGAGCCTGGCTAGGCACGATAACAAACGTTGTGTCATGACGGAGCGGGATTGTTTCGCGGCTGACCGAGTCGATATGGGCCAGCGGCGGCGGTTGTTCAACCAGCCTGGTCCGAAATTCAGCCAGCGCCGGACACGCTCCCTCGATTTCGATGAAGACCCCGCCGCTATCGTTGCCCACGAAACCGGCTAACTCCAGCGCCGTGGCCAGGCCGTAGACGAAAGGCCGGAAGCCGACACCCTGAACCACGCCCCGCACCGTCAGGCGATGGCGTTCGATCTGCTGCGATTGAACCGTCTCGGCGGCGAGATGGGCTGGTTTGGTCGTCACCGTCTCCTCGTTTTTTAGCTTGATGCCCGTTTAGGGGCAGAGCGTGCGTTCGGTATCCCGGTGAAGTGACCGGCAATCGTGTGAGCGGCCCGCTCATCCCCATGCTCTTCAAAGAGAGCGACGGCTTTCTGCAAAATTTTTCCGGCTTTGAGGTGGAGACCAAGTTGGGCTAGAGCGGTCCCGTAATCGGCCAACAGCCGGGCGTAAGCCAACGGTTCGCTTCGCCAATCCTGACCAGCCAAAAGTTCTTCATAAATTTTTATGGCTTGAGCCAGATTTTCTTGGGCCGGGGAGGAGGGCAGATGTTGGAGCGCCTCGGCCAGATTGCGTTGGCTCGTCGTCCACATATCCGGGTGGCTATCCCACTTATAAATTTTTAACGCTTCGCGTAATGATCGAACCGTCGTCCACAAATAATCACTTTCTTGGAACGGCATCGACAGGTAAGCGGCGGCCAGATTGTTCTGGGCCAGGGCATACGCCTCCGGGTGACCGTCTCGGCTGAAAACACGGAGCGCCTCCTGGTAACATCTGACCGCTTCCAGCAAGGGGCCGGGTTGTCCGGCGGCGATGTCTTGATAGGTCATCCCCAAATTGAGCCACAATTCCCCCCGCGTGGTAATCAAATCGGAGGTTTCGAGCAGGTTGATGGCCTCTTGATAAAGATGAAGCACGACCGGGTCGAGACTGCGACTGTTTTTGATCTGGGCCAGTTTGGCGATGAGCCGGGCAGCCAGGAGGGGCGACACAGGCCGGGCGGCAGCGATGGCTTCTTCTAGGCGGCGAATAGCCAGCGTGTCATCATACTGTTCCAGATGGTAAGTGGCGTGAGCCTTTAGAATGAAGGCTAACAGTTCATCCTGTGCGCCGTTAGGGGCCGGGGGCCGGTCGATGTAGCCGAGCGTGTAGGCCACGGTATCGAGCAACAAGGCCAAATCGCCGGATAGCGCAGGCTTCAACCGCTCATATTTTTTCGGCGTGGCCATCAGCACAAAACGGTTGTAGCGGGCCTGCGGTGAGTGATCGTGGCTCAAACTGTAGGCGGCCGCGCCGATGTCGCCGTTGTAAGCCAACACCAAAAATTGTAACCCATCCGGCACGGTCTGGGGAAATTGGCCGCGCACCATCTGCATACGCACCACCTCGACGCCGGCCATATCAGGCAAGATCAACCCGTTGACCGGCACCTGATAAATCCCCAATGGTTGCGGGCGCACAGTTAAAGTCGTCATAAACATTTACCTATCCGGCCATTTCCGGGTTGACCGGTATCGCTTCCTGACGAGGGGCACGGTTTTGTCGTTGCGCCTCCAGATAGGCCAGCCATTCGGGCAGTCCGTGTCCTGTTTTGGCCGATGTTTCCAACGTTTGCAGCCCCGGATGAACCGCCTGGATGTTGGCGTGGGCTGTTTCCCCGTCGAACTCGACCGCCTCGGCCAGGTCGATCTTGGTGATGATGGCCAGATCTGTCGCGTGGAAGGAGGTTGGGTATTTGGAGGGCTTATCCTCTCCCTCGGTGACGGATAATAGCACGACCCGCAAATCTTCGCCCAGATCGTAGCTGGTGGGGCAGACCAGGTTACCCACATTTTCGATGAAGAGAAAATCGAGCGGGGCCAACTCCCATCCGTTCAGGTGGCTGTCGATCATATCAGCCTCCAGGTGGCACATCCCCGCCGTAACGATCTGGCGGACGGGTGCGCCGCTGCGGGCCAGCCGGTTGGCATCATTTTCCGTTTCGAGATCACCCACCAGAGCGGCGACCGCGTACCCCTGCTCCGTCAACAGCCGCAGGGTTTGCTCTAAAAAGGCTGTTTTGCCGCTTCCGGGACTGGAAATCAGGTTGACCACATACACCCCGGCCGCCTGAAAACGGCCCCGCAAATCCTGGGCCAGGCGGTCATTTTTACTCAACACCCCCTGCCGAATTTCAACCAACTTCGTCGTCATCTGCCACCTCCAATGATGTAATTTCCAACTCTTTACCTTTTATAACATTGAACGCCGGCCACTCACAGACCGGGCAGAAAAAGCGCTGGCCGTCAGGCAGCGTCCGCTCCACCCCACATTCCGGGCAGTAGATGACGATAGGCACTTCCTCAATTTCCAGGCGAGAGCCTTCCAGCAGCGTATCTTTGACGGCAATATCGTAACAAAAAAGCAACGCCTCTTTGACCACGCCCGACAGCGCCCCCAATTGTAAATGAACCGCCTTGACATCCTGTACCTCGGCTTTGCGAGCCGCATCGCTGGCTATCTCGACTAAACTTTGGGCTATGGACAGTTCGTGCATCAAAACCGATCCGTTAGGCCCCCGCTCGCCCCGAAAAGCCGAATAAAACCCGGACAAAAAATTGGCAAAACTTGTACCAGTTAATTGTTAGGCCAATCCGATTTCGGAAGATGGCGATAAGGGTAAAATTTTACAACGTTCTCGTGATAATAATCTATCTTTTCTGAAAAGTCAAAATGTTTTTTGGAGTGGCTTCACGCTCACAAAAAAAGGCCCCCGGTTCTCGATAACCGGGGGCCTTTTTCCATTTCCATCTACCCTGTAAAACGACGCGAAAAACGCAAAAATTGCCTGAGCAAGCCTTACGTTTTACGGACGGCCTACTTCGTTGAATGTCCTATCCTATCCTATCCTACCTAACGCACGTTGTAAAAAGCGTCCTCGCCGGGATAGGCAGCCATATCCTCCAACTCATCCTCGATGCGGAGCAGTTGGTTGTATTTGGCCACCC
>CAZWZZ010000826.1:0-3381 GCA_964638395.1 uncultured Caldilineaceae bacterium | reverse complement strand
CGATACGGCTACCGCCTACTCAGGATGCGTTTGTCGCTCAACTGCGTAACTCCTATCCATTTTTGAGGAAGGAACTATGAGGATGAAGAGAACAACGTTAATCGCCCTGCTCATCACCCTGATGAGTCTGGTTCTATCCGGGTCGGTGTTGGCGGCCCAGCCGGGGGGAGATGGTCTCAATTTCGAGGATTACACTATCGACCTGGTCGATTACACCCTGCCCAACGGCCTGCGGGTCATTCTGGGTGAGGATCATTCCGCGCCGGTGGTAGCCGTCGATATCTGGTACCACGTCGGCGGGGCCAACGATCCGCAGGGGCGCTCCGGCTTTGCCCATATGTTCGAGCATATGATGTTCGAAGGCTCGGAGAATGTCGGCAACGACGAATATTTTGCCTTGCTGGAAGCGGTCGGAGCCAACAACAACGCCTACACCGCCATCGACAAGACGGCCTATTGGGAAGTGGCCCCGGCCAATGAGCTGCCCCGCGTGCTGTGGCTGGAGAGTGACCGCATGGCCAGCCTGGCCGTGACCCAGGAAGCGTTCGAGACGCAGCGGGAGGTGGTCGTCGAGGAGTTCCAGCAGAATGTAGCCAACCGGCCCTACGGCCACTCCAACCGCCGCCTGACGACGCTGCCCTTCCAGGGCTATCTGCCCTACGAACGGTCGGTCATCGGCAGCCCGGAGGAGTTGCGCCAGGCCGACCTGACCGAAATCCGCAATTTCCACGATACCTACTACAAGCCCAACAACGCCACCCTGGTCATCATCGGCGACATCGACATCGAGCAGACTAAAACATTGGTCCAAGCCTACTTTGGCGACATTCCCGCCGGGGAGCCGCTCGCGCCCATCACCGAGCAGTATCCGCTGCCGGAGGCATTTCCGGTCATCGACACCACGGCCAACGGCTGCCAAATCGGTTGGGCCGAAACGTTGGTTGATCCCCAGGTGGAGCTGTCCCGCTACGCCGCGACCATCGTCGGCCCGCCACGGGGCACGCCTGAATTTTACGCCCTCGACCTGCTGACCGACATTCTGGGCCGGGGCGACAGCAGCCGCCTGGAGCAAAACATCGTCCGCGAGGGGCTGGCCGCCACCGCCTTCACCGGCCTGATCGACTATTTTGGGGCCAGCGTGGTCTATGCCGGGGCCTTTCCCAACGCCGGAGACGACATCGAAACGGTGCGGGCACTGCTCCGGGCCGAATTCGACAAGGTCATCGAGGAGGGTGTGACCGAGGCCGAGTTGGAGCGGGTCAAGCAGCAAACCCTGGTCAACACCATCACCAGCTACCGGGAGTCGGTCCTCAACACCGCCGAATTTATTCAGGATGCGGTCCTGACTTTTGGGGACCCTAACGCCATTGGTCAGGAGTTGGCGATGTACGAAGCCGTGACCGTTGAGGATATTCAAGAAGCGGCCCAAACCTACTTCTGCGAGCGTCCCCTGAATGTTCTCATCACCCTGCCGGAGGGGGAGGAATCGGTGGCTGATTATCCCGGCCCGCTGGTCGAGCCGGTTGAGGTCGAGCCGGAGGCTGAACCGGCCTCGTCCGTCGAAAAAATCGAGCTGACGGCGGACGTTCTCGAAGAATTGCCGCCGGGGGTCATCAGCCGCGACGATGTCCCGGCCTCGCTGCCGGTCGAGGAGGCCAGCCTGCCCCCCTTCGAGACCTTCACCCTGGACAACGGCCTGGAAGTTATTTTCGTCGAGCAGACCGAACTGCCCCAGGTCAACCTGCAACTGTTCGTCGGGGGTTCCAACCCGGCGGCCCCGGCGGATAAGCAGGGCGTGGCCGATTTTGTAGCCGAGCTGTTGACCAAGGGCACGCCGGTCCGCTCCGCCGCCCAGATTGCCGAGCGGATCGAGTCGGTCGGCGGTTCGGTCGGGGCCAGCGCCGCCCTGGAGTGGATTTCCCTCTCGCTCGAAGCGCCCAGCACCGAAACGCGGCTGGCCTTCAATATGATGGAGGATTTGGCCCGCCGCCCGACCTTCCCCCAGAAGGAGTTTGACGTGGTCAAGGAGCAAACGTTGACCTTCCTCGAACAGGATGAGGTGGACCCGGATACCCTGGCTAACCGTCAATTTGGGCGACTGGCCTATGGCAACCATCCCTACGGCTTCTACACCACGCCGGAGACGGTCGAGAGCCTGACCCGTGAGGATGTGGTTCAGTTTTACGACAGCTTCTTCAAGCCGAACAACGCCTTGCTGGTCATCGTCGGCGATTTGAGCTTCGAGGCGGCCCAGGCCCAGACGAAGCGGGCCTTTGGCGGCTGGGCAGCGGGTGAGGTTCCTGATTTCCTCGATTATCCCGAAGCCAACGTGGGCGACACCTCGGTCATCTACGTTGTGGATCGCCCGGAGTCGGAACAGGCCACCATCCAAATCGGCAACAAAGGCATCAACGCCCGCAACCCGGACCGGTACGCCCTGAATGTGGTCAACACGGTCTTGGGCAGTGGGGCTTCGTCCCGGTTGTTCAATAATTTGCGGGAGGATAAGGGGTACACCTACGGCATCCGCAGCCGCTTCGGCCAGCCGAACGACACCAGCACCTTCCGCGTCTTGACCGATGTCGATCAAAACAGCGTCGGCGAGGCCATCGGGGAAATCTTGAGTGAGTTGGAGCGGATTCGGACTGAAGAAATCCCCGAAACGGAATTGAACGAGGCCAAAGGGTTGATTATCGGCGGCTTTGCCCTGTCCATCGAAGGGCCGGATGATTTCGCTCGCCGCCTGGCCAACCGCTATCTGACCAATGTGCCGCTGGAGGAGCTGAATGAGTATCTGCCGACGATTGAAGCCGTCACCGCCGAAGAAGCGTTGCAGGCCGCCGAAACCTACATCGACACCGAACAGCCGATCATCGTCGTTGTCGGCGATGCCGAGGTGGTCCTGCCCCAGTTGCAAGATTTGGGCGAGGTCATCGTGGTGGATAAGGATGGTGAGGTAATCGAAGACGGGGGTTAATTGGCCGCCTTCTCTTTTGGGTGTATTTTGTTGTTGGGGGGAAGTTATGCCCACCAACGATTTTACCGTCCCGATGGAAGGTTGGAAGGTTGGCTGTTAGCGTGATAGTCAACCTTCCAATTCTTCCATTCTTTCAAACGGTCTAAAATTTGTCCCCAAACTGAAATCTTGCCACCTCCCATTTTGATTTGCCCTGAATTTGAGCCTATGTTATCATCTTTCTTTTATTGACCCAAGAAGGAGTTTGTTTATGGACCTCGAAGGCAGCTATATGTTTAAAGCGCCCCGCGATGTCGTCTGGCAGGCGCTATTCGATCCGAATGTGTTAGCCAACGTCCTGCCCGGCTGCGAAAAATTGGAGGAGGTCGGTGATAATCAGTATGAAGGGCGGCTGATTTTCATGG
>CAZWZZ010000825.1:0-3399 GCA_964638395.1 uncultured Caldilineaceae bacterium | reverse complement strand
ATGGCTGAATGGAACGGATTTTCGGTGGAGCGCAGCATCCTTTCGACACGGCCTATGGTCGCAGGAGGTGGCCTGAGTGAGCCGGGGTGGTCTCGGCGGGGGCTGCGCTTTGGTGGTGGGGGGGGACTACAGCGGATGGCTGAATGGAACGGATTTTCCGTGGAGCGCAGCATCCTTTCGACACGGCCTACGGTCGCAGGAGGTGGCCTGGGTGAGCCGGGGTGGTCTCGGAGGGGGCTGCGTTTTGGTGGGGTGGGGGGCACTACAGCGGATGGCTGAATGGAGCGGATGGGGGGCTTTTCTCAGAGATTTGGGTTGACGTATTCACAATTGTAAATACAATGACGATATGAGATTTGAATGGGATAAGCAGAAAAACCAGATAAACATCGCCAAACACGGCCTTGATTTTGCCGATGCCCATAAAGTCTTTGATAACCCTATGCTTATTCAACTTGATGCCCGCTATGACTACGACGAAGAGCGTTGGATTGGGATAGGCTTGCTAAACCATCTGGTTGTCGTCGTTGTTTATGTTGAACGAAGCGACGGTGAGATAATCCGCATTATCTCAATGAGAAAGGCGATGAACTATGAGCGAAGACGTTTTGAAGAATCAATCACAAACTGATTGGGAGCGATTAGAGCAAATGACGGACGAGGAGATTGATACCTCAGATATTCCGCCGCTGGATGAGGCATTTTTTGCCAATGCCCAAATACGATTACCGGCCCGAAAGGTGCCAATAACCATTCGGCTTGATCCCGATGTGTTAAGTTGGTTTAGAAGTTTTGGGAAGGGATATCAAACCCATATCAATCAAGTCCTCAGAATGTACATGGAAGCTCAAGAAAAAGAAGCACGATAAGAAATGCTCATATCTCCCAAAAGTACCCCTGAGTTAACCATCAACCACCCCGCCCCACTGCCGACTCTGGCTTGAGCGGCGGCGGTGGGGCCTCGGCTGGGGACACTACAGCGGATTGCTGAATGGAACGAATGGGGGGCTTTTCTCGACAAGCGGGTTATGGGGGGCGTTGTCAGTCGGGGTCGAGATCGTCCCGTATCTGTGGTATAATGTATAAGAAATCTCAAGACCGATTGACCTTAAGGAGAAGAGTGTGCCCAAATTAACCTATGCAAATGAACTGCCGCCTGCGGACGAGTTTCAAAAAGCATTGGCCGACGCAATGGCTGACACCAATCCCGTTGATGATTTGCTAGAGCTTGCCAATGATTTGTGGGAATTTGAGCAAAAGTATGGAATGTCATCCGCAGATTTTTATGAAAAATATCAAGCAGGCTCACTCGACGACGGGTTGCAGCATTGTATTGAATGGGTAGCCACGTATGACTTTTTTATGAAAACCAAACGTAAGTTAGAGGCAGCCTTGATGCGGACTGCTGTTCAGTCGGAGTTTCTTGAGCCGGAATTATGAGCCTTTACCATTATCTGGTGCGGTTGGAAACAGTTCTTCATTCTCGCCAAGATATTGACGTAGAGCTATTACAGATTGACGTGGTCACAATCGGCGTTAAATTCAGCAGTGAGATCCGTTTTTACGATGGTTCGCGTCTCAGTATTGTTGAGCAATTGGAACCCGCTGGAAACCGGGATTATAACCGGGTTGCTTACAAATTTCATTACCAAGACAAGGATGGCAACCTGATTTTTCGCTATGACAACGCCCCACATTATCCCCACTTATCCACTTTCCCAGCCCATAAACATATCGGCAACACCGTTGTCGAAGCTGAACCACCAGATTTGAATGACGTCCTGACGGAGATTGACGCCATCATTTATCCTGCATCGGAGGTAAATAATTCTGAATGACAGGCAAAAGAAACGTCACATTTGGAAGCAAAGCACCGGTTTGGGTCGATTACGACGACGAGGCTGATGTTCTGTACATTAGTTTTCAACGCCCTCAAAAAGCAACGGACACAGAGATGACCGACGGGGGTATCTTGCTTCGATATCGAGGTGAGCAATTGGTGGGCATTACGGTCTTGGATGCTTCCATCCGGCCTTTGCCGGAAAGTGTCAACGCCAGTCAAAAAGCGGCCTAACCTCCCCCACCCTGCTGCCGACCCTGGCTTGAGCGGGGGCGGCGGGGCCTCGGCTGGGGGGACACTACAGCGGATGGCTGAACGGAACGGATTTTCCGTGGAGCGCAGCATCGCTTCGACACGGCCTACGGTTGCAGGAGGTGGCCTGGGTGAGCCGGGGTGGTCTCGGAGGGGGCTGCGTTTTTTTGGTGGTGGGGGGGGACTACAGCGGATGGCTGAATGGAACGGATGGTGGGGGCCTGGCTCAAAATAGATTAAATGGAGATAATCAGGTATTATACCACAAAGCAGAATTTTACGAGGTGTGGCGATGAGTAATTACCAAGCGACGTATGCCGAACAACTTATTCAAGAAATTGAGGCAACCCCCGATGAGTATTTACCGACGTTGTTAGAAATTGTCCGTCTTTTCCGGCAAAGTATCAGTCTGAAGCCGGCAACAAGTAGTTTTCAGCAGGGCTGGCAGGAAGCGATGGCTGGAGAGACGATGCCGATTGATGATTTGTGGATAGACATTGATGCCGAATGAAACCACCGATCCTGTCGAGGTCAGATTTACCCCGGAGTTCAAACGGAATTTGCGAGCCTTGGCCAAAAAATATCGTCACATTCGGTCAGATGTTCAGCCTGTGATTGAGCAAATTCAGGCCGGTAATTTTGTCGGAGATCAAGTCCCACGAACAGGGTACACCATCTTCAAAATAAGGGTGCGGAATCGTGACATTCGTAAAGGGAAACGGTCTGGCTACCGTTTTATTTACTATCTCAAAACACCCACAGAGGTTATTTTGGTCACAATTTACTCAAAGTTAGACCAATCAGATATTTCACCTGAACAAATTCGACGCATTTTGAAAGAGTTTGACAAGAGGTCTTAATCGTTAGCCAAATGCCATATAAATTAACCCCAACCACCCACGTCCCCACCCCGCTGCCGCCCCTGGCTTGAGCGGGGGTGGCGGGACCTCGGCTGGGGGACTACAGCGGATGGCTGAATGGAGCGGATGGGGGGGAGAAACAGTTTGACTTAAGCCGAGGGGTATGCTATGTTTCACCGGACAAGAACTAAGACTCTACGGAACGGGTGACTCAATGCCAACGGTTAAAGGTATTTCCGGCCCTTATCGCTTCTTTATAGAAGCAAGAATTAAAGATATTGAAGTGACAGAGGATACAATTACGGCCCATCTGACCGATGGCCGGACGATTAGTGTCCCGCTTGTGTGGTCCTGGCGGTTAGCCGAGGCTACCCCTGAACAACGGGCTAATTATGAAATGATTGGTGATGGTCACGGCGTCCATTGGCCTGATATAGATGAAGATAT
>CAZWZZ010000824.1:0-3403 GCA_964638395.1 uncultured Caldilineaceae bacterium | reverse complement strand
AACACGGGGACGTGTTGGTGGGTGTTGACAAAGCCAAAGCGGGTATAAAGAGCGTGGGAGCGCCGGTTGTGCTGTTGCGTATTGAGAGTCAACAGATCAGCGCCCAGCGTTGTGGCGTCGATGATCGCCTGTCGCAGCAGTTGGGACCCT
The DNA here is from genome assembly GCA_964638395.1 of uncultured Caldilineaceae bacterium. Lineage (GTDB taxonomy): Bacteria > Chloroflexota > Anaerolineae > 4572-78 > J111 > CAZWZZ01. The sequence goes on along the minus strand of CAZWZZ010000824.1, from coordinate 3,253 downwards.
ACGCCCTGGCCTTGATAGGCGGGGTGAACCGCCAGCCGGGTCAGGTGGGCACGCTGCTGATACACCTCGCACCACTCATAACCGACGATCTGCCCGTCGATTTCGGCCACGACGAAAGAGCCGGCGTGGGCCAACGCCTCCTGAAAATAGGAGGCCGACTTGCGCCACATCGGCTCAAAAGCTAAGGCATCCAGACCGAGCATCGCGGCCAAATCATTACGGTGCGCCGTGCGTAACCCGGCGGAAGATGACGCACCCGGCAAAACCTCCCGATTCAACCGCTCAAACGTCACAATCCAGTTGCGAGCCTCAAAGCCCTGCTCCTGCAAGCCGTCGATGAGCCACTGTTCATAGCCCATATACACCAACGAAGCGAGGTCGTGGTCGCGGGCCAGTTGCTCGATGGGGGGTAGAAGCGTCGCCAGATAGGGCCGCACGCCCCAGGTATCTCGTAAACCGGCGGCGGCAATCATCGCCAACTCGGAGGGATGGGGATCGATGATGAAGAAGCCGCGCAGCCCGGCGTGATCCTGGGCTACCATGCCGGGCATCGTTCGCAACCTATGACGCAGACTGCTCCAGGCGACACGAATATGTATCCGCCACGAGGTTTCCACCATTTTTAAGATAGCCGGCGCATCGCTCTCTCTGAGTGGACGGATGGTTGTGGTTTGGTAATCAAGCGTTAAGGCACACATACTATTAATAGTAGTCCATACCTTGATTTTGTGCAAAGAAAAAGCGCAATGCTCGTCAGCATCAGCCATCAGGCTGTCTCCAAAACGGCCCCTTCGGGCGTATCCAACACTTTCCAGCCCATCGCCTCGATTTCAGCCCGCAGATCATCCGCCGCAGACCAATTTTTGTTAGCCCGCGCTTCGGCCCGCTTTTTAACCAGAGCCATCACTCTGTCGGAGGGAGTCGGTTCAGCCCCGCGCTGTTGAGCCGTCTCGTTCGCAGCCCGTTGCACCCGCTCCCAGACCGCTGCGGACAGGCCCGCCGGCGGCTCAGGCAGATGGAACGGCCCCAATTCGCGGATGTCAAACGTTGTGCCGTTGGCGAAATGTTTTTCCTGCCCGTCTCGAATAACCCGCATATCGCCGACGCCCATCACTCGACAACATTCGCCGACAGGATCAATAATCAGGGCGGTATGCTCGTCGATGCCGACGATGGTCGGGTTGTCCGGTAACATGGCCACCAGCTGGTCGTAGCGGTCGGTCCCAATGTAACAGTGGCTCGTGTCCAATTCATCACCGCCGTCGTTATTGTTCCAATGGGGAATGAAAACCAGCGACAGCCCAAACGTGGCGAAGAAATTCAGCCCTTTCTGCCAATGCAAATCCTGGCCCACCTTGTAAATTTCGTAGACGGGCAGGGCGTGGGCGCTGGAGGCAATCGTCGTGGCGCTGGCAAAGATAAGCGACGCGCCGAGACGGTGGCGGGCGAGCAGGGTATGCCAGGCTGCGCTATCCATCAACTGCCGGGCGGCATAAGTGGGGCTGCCCGGCCCCATCATAATCACGTTGGCCTTCAGCAACGGGGTCAGGATGTCCGGGTCGTCCGGGCTGAAAGCTGTGCCTCGCTTGCGGGCCGGAATAATCGAGATGTCGGGCTGAAAGTTTTGCAGCCGCTTCTCCATAAAATCGGCAATGTCTTGGGCCACCCTGTCCGAATTCGGCTCGAAACCGGCCGGCGTTTCCAGAATGCCCAGATGAATGTCGGTATCCAAATAGTCAAAGAGCCAGTGGTACACTTTGCGGATAGTGGGAGCCGTTTCGCCCGACCCCAATAGCACAATTAAACCGGGTTGTGTCTCCATTGTTTACCTCACTCGTAACTAATTTTTCTTGCGATGATTTGCATTTGTTTCGCATTTGCGAATCAATGGCAAAAATTTTTTTGGACTAACAGGCTTGCCACGCACCGCCGGCCAGTGTCTCCAAAAACAGAGCAGCTAACCGTTGGGGGCGCTGAATATGAATATCGTGATCGCTGTTTTCAAACCAATGCACTTCACAACGGGGGAGTCCCGTCTGAGCCGCCGCTACCTGTTTTGATTTTATCGCCGTCCAGTCGGGATGTTTTGGGTCTTCGGCGGGGCAGATCAAGACCGGCGCGACCACCCGTGGATAAAGCTGAGTCGGCTGCTGCTCCCACATCGAGCGCAAAATGGCCAGATGGCGGGATAGCGTTAGCCAGGGCCGGATCATTCCATCGGGTAATGTTTCAAAGTTGGCTAACGTTCCTTCGACGCCGACCTCCTCCCAATCGGGGTGATTGAGCCGGATATACCCCTTCAACTGCTCGCGGGAGGTGCCGCTCAAGTCGGGGGGCTTCAAATCGGTGGCGATTTTCTCCCAGGTCGCATCGGGCCGCGCCCGCAAATCCAAAAAGCCCCCATCAATGAAGGCCAGCCCGCAAGCCTTGTCGGGATACCGCGCCCCAAACTCTAACACAACGTTGCCGCCCCAAGATTGGCCGACAAGCAGCGGACGCTGAAGGTTAGCTGTGTCGATGAGACGGGCCAAATCGGCGGTGATGGTAGCGAAGTCGTAACCGTTCTCCGGCTTGTCGCTCTGGCCGTGGCCGCGCTGGTCAACGGCCAGAACGGGATGCCCGGCAGCGGCCAGGTGTTCGGCCACCAAATCCCAGGTGCGTTTGTTGCTGGCCAGGCCGTGGAGCAGAATAAAAGGCTGTTGATCGCCTGGCCATTCGCGCACGTGGAGATTGAGGCCAACATTGATGAAATGTTCTGTCGGTGTCACTTGGTGTCTTTCGTTAACTTTACTGTCTCGTAACCCATTTTAGCTCAGTTAATTGAGGATGCAAACCGGTTGAGAGATTACATCGAGGCCGAGTCGTCCTGAAATCGGGCCTGTTTGGGCGTTGTCGGCAGGCAGTAATCAAGAGGTATGACCTGACCCTCTATATCGGGAGCAACAAAGCCCGTGGTGTGCAGCGTAAGCTGGTGATTGTCAGCGTTGGTTAGATGATAGGAAATTTCATGACTCGGATGGGTATCGGAGGTCAGAGCGTTTTGAGACGTTGAGTCGGCAACCGAAGGTGCAGCGTGTGGGCCGAGCAGACAAAAATCGGCTTCGGCCGGACGCAGCGGACTATCACTACCGATCAGGAGGAACGGCGGGCTATCAGGACGTTCCGTGATGGCGGCCAGGCTAACGGCGGTCTTATCTGTCCCCGCAGTGACAGCTTCGATTTCGACCGGCAGCGCCGCCCCGGCGGGAATGAC
>CAZWZZ010000823.1:0-3404 GCA_964638395.1 uncultured Caldilineaceae bacterium | reverse complement strand
AAAATCTCGTAGGACGAGCTTTAGCTTGTCCCAACCACAACGAGCAAACTAAAGTTCGCTCTACGAAATTTTGTTTTCAGAGGAGAGTTATTATGGCAACCGTAACGGCGACGGCTGAACAATCGACGAAACAGAAGACAGGGATGTGGCTGACCATCGCGGCGATTTGGCACGTCGCCGTGGCCCTGGCCGCGGTGGGCGGCATTTTCTGGGCCTGGCAGAGCGAGGCGGTCAGCGCCCGGGCCTGGCTGCCCCTGCTGCTGACGGTTCTCCTGCTGCTGGCCGCCGTGGCCAGCGGCGCGGCCGTGCCCCTGATAATGAAGCGGGATCGCCGGGGCCGCTTCACCTCGTTAACCGTGAATTATCTGGGCTTTCTGGTCTGCTTCTTTGGCACGCTACATTTGTTGGGGGTCTTTACCGGTCTCAACGCTTTAGCCGCAACCTTTGGCCAGGGCGTCCCCTATCTGCTGGGCGTTTTTCTGGGTTATCTCATCAGCGCCTTTGGCGACCGCTACGAAGAGCAACCGGCCCAACAGCGCCTTTTCCGGCAAATCGGCAAGGGGGTGATGGTCGTCTCCTTCCTCATTTTCCTCTTTATGATTGATACCTTGAACGGTCTCCTGGCGATTTTTGCCCGCTTCGACTCGCTGCTGCCGGTAGCTCTGGCCGTGGGCGCGGCGCTGTTTGGGGTGATGGTCTGGGCGATGTGGCGACAACCGAGCGCCGACGCCATGAACGCCAACAACGCCCAAACCGAGACGCTCAACGGCTTTCTCTTTCTTTCCCCGAACTTATTAGGCTTTCTGATTTTCTTTGCCGGGCCGCTGCTCTTCTCCCTCTACATCAGCTTCACCGACTCCGACGCCTTCAGCCCACCCAACTGGATCGGCTTCGACAATTATGCCGAAATCCTCAACATCCGCGTCGGCCAACTGGCCACGCCCGACCAGCCATTCTCCGAGGTGATGGATGTCCGCGTCTACAGCGAGCTAAATCGGTACAGCATCTTTGGTCAGGACGTCGTCATTGGCGCAGAAGATAAACTTTTCTGGATTGCCCTGCGGAACACGATTATGGTGGTGCTGATGGCCGTTCCCCTCAGCGTCATCCCGGCCTTATTTCTCTCCAATCTACTCAACAGCAAACTGCCGGGCATGAAGATTTACCGGGCCATCTACTTCATCCCCAGCATCGCCGCCGTGGTCGGCATCGCCCTCATCTGGCAACTGCTCTACAACGCCACCATTGGCTACATCAACTACGGCATCACCACCTTCGTCACCTTTGTCAACTCCTTTGGGCTGGAGTTGATGGACCCCCAGATTCGCTGGCTGTCCGATAGTCGCACCGCTCTGATTTCGGTGGTGATTATCGTCGCCTGGCAAACGATGGGCTTCAACACGGTTCTCTTCCTGGCCGGGCTGCAAAACATTCCCAGAGACCTCTACGAAGCGGCTACCGTCGATGGAGCCGGGGCCTGGGCGCAATTCTGGAAAATCACCCTGCCGATGCTGGCTCCAACCACCTTCTTCGTGGTGACGACGACCACCATCCAGGCCATGCAGCTTTTCGACCAGATTTTTATTCTGATGAACCCGCCGGCCGGCCCCAACAACTCGACGCTGACGATGGTACTCTATCTTTACCAGAAAGGTTTCCAGCGCTTCGAGCAGGGGTACGCCTCCTCGATTGCCTGGGTACTGTTCATCATCATCTTCGGTGTGACCCTGATTCAGTTTCAGCGGCAGCGGGCCAGCGCCTACGAAAGCTAGAGATTTGGAGATTAGCGATTAGGAGATTGGAGATTAGCGATGCAAACCTCTTACAAAACCTCGAAACTAATTAGCAGCACGGCCACTTATATTATTCTGACCGTGTTTGCCTTTGTTATGATTTTTCCCTTCCTTTTTATGTTCTTTACCTCCTTCAAAGAGCCGAGGGACACCTTCCGCTATCCGCCCCGCTTGCTGCCGCGCCAGGCCATCACCACGGAGGTCGAAGGCTATGACGAGCCGTTGCCACTCTACTTCGTCGAGTATGAGGGGCAACAGCGGCAGTTCGCCCTGGTCCAGGATAACATTAAAATCGGCGTCTATGCCGAGCCGGACAACCCCGACGTTACCTATGAGCGGCCCCTGACCGAAGTGCGCCCCACCGGCGGTTTTCTCGACCCCCAAACGGTGATGTTCAACGGCGAGGAGAGCGATCTGTTCGATGTCGAAGTGGATGGCGAGGTCGTGCCGATGGTCCAGATTAGCCAGACGGCCCTCGGTCGTTTCGTGGACCCGGACAATCCCGAAACCTCGGTGCTGCAAAACGTGCGTCTCAGCCAGCCGGTGGAGGAGCTGACCGCCCACCCGGAGAATTACCGGGAGGTCGTCGAGCTTCAGGGGATGGACCGCAGCCTGGCCAATACCACCCTGGTCACGATTCTGGTCGTCGCCGGACAGCTTTTCACGTCGGTCGTCGGTGGTTACGCTTTCGCCCGCCTCCGCTTTCCGGGCCGGGATAATCTCTTCCTGGTCTACCTGGGCACGCTGATGATTCCCTTCGCCGTGTTGATTATGCCCCTCTACCAGTTGATGGTCTGGATCGGCTGGGTCGATAATATGGCCGCCCTGATTATTCCCTGGGTCTTCACCGCTTACGGCACCTTTTTGATGCGCCAATTCTTCATCACCATTCCCGGCGAAATCGAAGAAGCAGCCCTCATCGACGGCGCTTCCCGTTTCCAGATTTTGTGGTACATTTTCCTCCCGGCCAGCACCCCGGCCTTGGCCACGCTGGGAACCTTCACCTTCCTCTACGCCTGGAACAGTTTCTTCTGGCCGCTGGTGGTCATCAACACCGGCAACACCGAAAACCACGTCCTGACCCTGTCGCTGAACGTGCTGCGGGGCCGGGCCGCCGATGCCCCCAATCTCATCCTGGCCGGGGCCGCCATCGCCATTCTCCCCCCGCTGATTGTCTTCATTCTCGGCCAGCGGTTCTTTGTTGAAAGTGTGACCAGTAGCGGGGTGAAAGGATAACCAACCGTGAAACGTAAAGCGTAAAACGTAATGATGAGTTGTAACTGCTCCGGTATGTCATTTCGAGGCTGAAAGCCGAGAAATCCCCCCAGGGGTCGGTTGCAAACAGCGGCTTGGGTGGATTTCTCGCTAGTCGCTCGAAATGACATAAGCAGTACATCCAAATTTGATGCTCGGAGGAGGTTTATAACCTCCGACGCCGGTTGCAAACCGGCTTGGAGCGTAAGAAATTGGATCGTCTGATAAGGGCCGGGTAGTTCCTGACAAATTTACGTTTCACGTTTTACGGTTTACGACAGCTTATGAACACAAACAAACCCTCAAAACTGTACGACGCTTATATTTTTGATCTCGACGGCACCATTTATCTGGGCG
>CAZWZZ010000822.1:0-3407 GCA_964638395.1 uncultured Caldilineaceae bacterium | reverse complement strand
GCCCCGGCCTTTTCCAGCTTGGCAATCGACGAGTCCATATTGCAGCGGGAGATGATTTTTAGCTCGGGATTGATACTCCGGGCCGTCAAAACGATAAACACATTATCGGCATCCGACCGGGCCGCCGAAACCAACGCCTCAGCCCGGTCAATCCCGGCGGCATCCAGCGTGTGTTCATCGGCCCCATTGCCCATCACCGTTGGGAATCCTAGCTGTTGGCACAACTCGATGACCTCCGCGTCGGTATCAATAATTACGCAGGGCGCTCCCTGCTGTTGGAGGGCCTTGGCCACACTACTCCCTACCCGGCCAAAGCCACAAATAATGGTGTGCTGCTCAAGCTGATCCAATCGTCTCTGCCTCCCCCGTTGATAGAACAGCTTCAAGAGGTCTTGCGACACGGCCAACTCGATGCCCCTGGTAATGGCATAGGAGGCCGTGCCCACCCCAAAAAAAATCAAGAAAATCGTAAACAACCGCCCCCCATTCGACAACGGCTTCGTTTCCCCATAGCCGATGGTGGTGATGGTAATCATGGTCATAAATAAGGCATCCAGAAAACCCCAGCCCTCGATGAGCATATAGCCGCTGACGCCGATGATGATGATGGGCAAAGCCAGCAAGCCCACAATCAGCAAAAAGGTGGAATTGGCAAACATGCTCAACGGCAGGATGAGAATAGACTGTATCAGCCCTTCCGGACCGGTCGGTTGTCGGTTTGGCGTGGTGGTCATTAAATTGTAAGCTCAGGACTTACTTATTCTATAATTTTTAAAGTATGAGGCGGCCTCTCAACCAGTTCGTCGCTCCATTTAACCGCTGCCAACAGCCGCGTCTTGGCCGTGTTCAGCCTGGTCTGGTCGTTGGCGTGGATGGTGAACAGCTTCTCCCCGGCGGCCACACGATCTCCGATTTTGGTATGACAGAGGATGCCGACGCCGTAATCAATCGGATCCCCCTTCTTCTCCCGGCCCCCGCCCAGAGCGACGCCGGTTTGCCCCACTTCCGCCGCATCCACCCCGGCGATGGTTCCCCGCCGGGGCGCGACGACGCTCTCGACGAGTGGAGCAGTCGGCAACCTCTCCGGGTTTTCCAACTGGTTGCGATCCCCCCCCTGTGCCGTGATCCACTCCACAAATTTAGCCCAAGCCTGGCCGTTGTCCAACGACTCGGCCAGCGTCGTCTCCCCATCCTCCAAACTGCCGACCTTGCCCGCCAACTCCAACATCTTGCCGCCAATCGTCAGGCAGTGCGCTCGAAAATCAGCCGGGCCGCCGCCGTGCAGGGTGTCGATGGCCTCCCGTACCTCCAAAGCGTTGCCGACAGCCTCACCGAGCGGCTGGTTCATATCAGACAACACCGCCGCCACCTTTCGCCCGACGCCCTGACCAATCCCGACCATCAGCCGGGCCAGAGCCGTCGCCTCCTCGACGGTCTTCATAAAAGCGCCCCGACCCACCTTGACATCCAGCACGATGGCATCGGCCCCCGCCGCGATCTTCTTGCTCATAATGCTCCCGGCGATCAGCGGCAGGCTCTCGACCGTGGCCGTCACATCCCGCAGAGCGTAAAACTTGCCATCCGCCGGGGCCAAATCGGCGCTCTGCCCGGAGACGACGATACCGTGATCGGCCAACATCGCCATAAATTCCTCCGTAGTCAGACTGACGTTGAAGCCGCTGATGCTCTCCAGCTTATCCACCGTGCCCCCGGAGAAACCCAGCCCCCGGCCGCTCATCTTGCCCACCGGCAGCCCGTGACAGGCCACCAGCGGGGCAATAACCAGCGTCGTTTTATCCCCCACCCCGCCGGTCGAATGTTTATCCACCACAAAGGGGGCAATGTCATGCAGGTCGAGCCTGTCACCGGAGCGGGCCATATGCAGGGTGTAGGCCGTGGCCTCTGCCTCGCTCATCCCCTTCAGCAGCACGGCCATACACCAGGCGCTGGCCTGGTAATCGGGGATGTCCCCGTTGGTGTACCCCTCGACGAAGAATTTTAGCTCCTCGTCAGTTAGTTCCTGCCCGTCTCGTTTTTTGGCAATGATGTCTACGGCCCGCATCGGCGGTTCCTCCCCTGTAGAAGCGACGATTTTTTGTCGTCACTTTATGATAATTTCATTTTAACGTTTTCTGGGCTAAGAGCCAAGCAAGCGGTTTAAATTTGAGACGAATTAGAGAGAAAAGTGTAGTGGTCAAAGACATCCTGAACAGTTTTGGCGTTACTGTTTAGAACACGGCTCCCAGGATGGTCGGATTTTTGATTTTAATCCGTTAATCTCACCGCCATTCAGTAATATACGAAAAAAATAAGGGGATGAGACTACTGATAAAGAGTCAGATGGGTAAGGAGAGGAAAAAATCGAGGTCAAACGATACAAAATCCAATACCCCATCTCGGCCTACACCTTTCCCAGCGAGGCCAAAATTCACCAGGTTCACTTCGACGACGACGACCTCCACATAGAGCTAACCGACGGGCGACGCATGGCCGTGCTGTTGTCGCAGATTCCGACGCTGCACAACGCCTCGCCCGCCGAGCGGGAGAAGTACGCAATCAATCGCAGCCGGACGATGCTGATTTGGGACCCGGCTAAGTGCAAAATCAACGATGAGCTACGGATTGCCGATTATTTGGGGGCGGGTGGGGGGTAACTTGTGCCAACGCTCCGGTATCGGGGAGGTAGCCCGGACGCTCTGCGTCCTAAATATTGAACAAAAGATTGATTTCCCCTATAATCTTTACCCCATAAACAGTGTATCAGTGTTGAGGTTTCGCGTGAAGGCCATTGAGGGGAATTTTCCATTTGAATACATCAGCGACGTGGCTGAAATAGAGAGTTGGCGCAAAGAACTGTACCGGCCTCTGTATCATATGCACAAATGGTGGGCCAGGCGGTTGGGCAGCGTCTTTAGAGCCGTCATTTTGGGCGCATTGCTTGATGACGGGGCTAACATTATGGACCTTTTATACGAACCAGTTGATTTAGGGGGCGCGGTCATCTTTGATCCGTTTATGGGCAGCGGCACGACGGTTGGCGAAGCGCACAAATTGGGCTGTACGGCTATTGGCCGCGATATTAACCCGGTTGCGTTCCGTTTATCTAAAACTGCGCTTTCAAAGATTTCTCGCGAGAGGCTATTAGACCTATTTAACCTGTTACGGGACCGGGTTTCAGGGGCGTTGCTAGACTTATATAAAAGTAGAGATCGTCACGGGCAGGTATGCCAGGTTTTGTATTATTTTTGGGTCAAAACCTTGCCCTGCCCCACCTGCCACAATTCAGTCGATTTATTTTCGACGTATGTCTTTGCCAAACACGCCTACCCCAAAAAACATCCTCAAGTCCATATCGTCTGCCCCGCCTGTAGCCACATTTTCCCTGACACCTATGATCGGCAATCTGT
>CAZWZZ010000821.1:0-3436 GCA_964638395.1 uncultured Caldilineaceae bacterium | reverse complement strand
AGTTTCTTATGACGAAGTATATCGGTATTTTGACCGCCGGCGGTGACAGTCCCGGCCTCAATGCGGCCATTCGGGGTGTGGGCAAAGCGGCTCAAGGCGCGTTTGGGATGCAAGTGGTCGGCTTTCGGGATGGCTTTCGGGGTCTGATGCAAAATCGAATTATACGGTTAGATAGAGACGAACTGTCCGGCATTTTGACTCGAGGCGGAACGGTGCTGGGCACCAGCCGGGATAAACCCCACAAGATGCCCATCGGCGACAAAAAATTGGATGTGACCGACGTTATCGTGGAGAATTATAATAAGCACCATCTCGATGTTCTGGTCTGTCTGGGCGGGGGCGGCACGCAGAAAAACGCCTATCGCCTGATGAAAAAAGGGCTGAATATCGTCACCCTGCCCAAAACTATCGACAACGATGTGGCCAAGACCGACGTCACGTTTGGCTTCGATACGGCGATGGGCATTGCCACCGAGGCCATCGACCGGCTGCACAGCACCGCCCACAGCCACCACCGCATCATCGTCGTGGAGGTTATGGGCCACAACGCCGGCTGGCTGGCTCTGGGGTCGGGCATCGCCGGGGGTGCGGATGTTATTCTTATCCCCGAAATTCCCTACGATGTGGAAAAAGTGGCCGCCGCCATCCGCAACCGGCGGCGAGCCGGCAAAGCCTTCAGCATCGTGGCCGTGGCCGAGGGAGCTATCTCCCAAGACTATGCCCCGGCGCTCCGGGAGGCCAGAAAGATGAAAAAGAAGGCCAAGAAAAAGAAGGAGAAGAAGAAGGCCAAAAAACAGATCAAGCAGCTAGAGGCGGACCACGTGGGCAACACCCTGCGCCTGTCGAACCAACTGGAGGAGTTGACCGGTCTGGAGGCCAGAGTGACGATTTTGGGCTACTACCAGCGGGGCGGCATCCCCTCGGCGGCTGACCGGCTGCTGGCCACCCGCCTGGGCACGGTCTGCACCGCCCTCATCAATGATGGCGTCTACGGGGTGATGGTCGCTGCCCGTGGCAACGGCGCCGAGCCGGTCCCGCTCAACGAGGTGGTCGGCAAGCGCAAGACCGTACCCCTCGACCATCCCTGGATCGACACCGCCCGGCGGGTCGGCACTGGCCTGGGGGATTGAGGAGGTATTACTATCGCTAAAAAACCGCTTGGCCGCAAAAATTATGGACACATCCCCCACCTGCCCGGTAGCCGCCTCGGTCCCGGCGACCATACCTGTCCCGAGGGGCAAGCCCGTATCGCCACTGAGAAGGCCCGCGATAAGCATGACGACATCATCGTTCAGGAGAAGCTGGACGGCTCGAACGTGGGCGTGGCCCGCCTCGGCGAAACGCTCCATCCGTTGGGGCGGGCCGGTTATCCGGCGGCCTCCTCGCCCCACGAGCAGCACCGCCATTTCCACAACTGGGTCTACACCAACTTCGAGCGGTTTATGGCCGTTCTCCGGGAGGGGGAGCGGCTGGTCGGCGAGTGGCTGATGCAGGCCCACGGCACGCGCTACAACCTGACCCACGAGCCTTTCGTCGCCTTCGATTTGATGGTCGAGGATCAACGCACGCCTTACGATGTGTTTATGGCCCGCCTGGCCCCGGCCGATTTCGTCACCCCGGCCCTGCTCCATCGCGGCGGGCCGTTGAGTATCGAGGCCGCCCTGGAGCGGCTGAACGGCTACGGCTTTCACGGGGCGCTCGACCCGGTGGAGGGGGCTATCTGGCGCGTAGAGCGGAACCGGGCCACCGGGCGCAAGGGGGAGCGGCAGCGGGTCGTCGATTTCCTGGTCAAGTATGTCCGGCCCGACAAGGTGGATGGTCTCTATCTGCCGGAGATTTCCGGCCAAGCGCCGGTCTGGAATTGGTATACAGAACGTCAAGGAGAAAAAGATCAATGAGCCTAAAATTTGAGGTCTGGAGTGACTTTGTGTGACCGTGGTGTTTAATGCAAAGATAACATACAAAAAGCACCACACTTTACACTGTCAATTCATTATGCGTAATAGGGGGCAACCCTATCTAAGTGGCCCAGTCGGTGAACGGATAAAGAACGGATTAACGGATCGTCACTATCTTAGGCTGTCCTATCCGTTAATCCGTTACCCATCCGTTTACCGATCCGATAGTGACACCATCCATCCGCTACTCCCCTCAATAACGCATAATCGGTTGTCATTTTCCGACATCTTGACGCTTGACCTAAACCAATTACCAAAATTCAGACTTCGTCACCCTACACCTCCTCAAAAATAAGGGAGAAAGCATCCTGAGTAGCGCGAAACGTAGTGGAGCGCGTATCGAAGGGTGCGGCGAACGAACCAAGTCTTGGTCAACCCGCACCCTTCGATACGGTTTCCGCTACGCTCCAACCTACTCAGGATGCTGATCTTGGGCGATTTTCGTCGAACTTATGTTCAGTGTAGGGTAACGAAAATTCAGACAAGCCGTTAACGCTTGATTCGTAATAAAAGCAGAGATAAGCCGGTCTGAAAAGAGACCGGCTTTTTTATTTAGGCGTATGAACGATAATAATGAGGAAGGATAGAATGAACTTATTTTACTTTGTTGATCCAATGTGTTCGTGGTGTTATGGCTTTAGTTCAGAGTTTAAGAAAGTTGTCGAAAAGTTACCGGCTGACATCGAACTACACTATATTATGGGCGGATTAGCCCCTGATTCAAGTGAGCCAATGCCCCTTGAGATGAGAGAACAAATTAAACATCATTGGCAGGCTGTAGCCGACAGAACCGGGGCAACGTTCAATTTTGATTTTTGGACAACGTGTGAACCGAAAAGAGCAACCTACCCTAGTTGTAGGGCAGTCATTGCCGCAAGTTTGCAAGGGGAGGAAAATTTACCGGCTATGCTTGAAGCAATCCACAAAGCCTACTATCAACAGGCCAGAAACCCGGCAGAAAATGAGACCTTAATCGAGATTGCCGCCGAAATCGGCTTGGATAAAGAACGCTTTGCCCAAGATTTAGAATCACCGAAAGTTAACGATCTATTGCAAACCGGCTTTAATTTCAAAAATATGTTAGGGGTCACAGGCTTTCCGACCGTTGTTTTGCAGAAAGATGATAAATATTATGCGTTGACGGTTGGATATATTGGGGCCGATGTCGTCTTGGAGCGATTAGACATGGTGGTAAATGACAGGATACCCGCTTAGGAACGGCACTTAAATAAATTACCCAGTTCAATGTTCGTGATAAAACGTAATGCGTAAAACGTAAGGGTTTTCTGAGTAAGTCATTACGTTTTACGTTTCACGTTTTAGGGGAGCAAGGAAAACGGGTAAGTTATTTAATACAGCGTAAACAAAGTCTTATCAGGTTCGTAGTAACGGCTTCAGCCGTCTTTAGACCGCTAAAGCGGTTACTACTTCGACAATGTCACATTAGACAAATGTTCTGTCAATCCGACCTTGACTCA
>CAZWZZ010000820.1:0-3441 GCA_964638395.1 uncultured Caldilineaceae bacterium | reverse complement strand
CCTTGGCCCTACACCACTACATATAGTCCCAACTACGGTAATTCCCAAAGAAGCCTTGTGGAGTGTAATCATCACTAATTGGATCAAGGGACACTTCCCAATATGCCTTTAACTCTCCCTCCCACTCATAATTTGAGCGAAGGCTTTTTACTTGCCAGATTGTTTTATTTTGTTTAGAAGCCAAAATTATCTCCTTTGCTGCCACAGAAACAGAAAATACTCTCAGCGACTTAGGCGGCGGAGGGAGTGGGCGGTTCAAAACGGCTTGGGAAAGGCCGGAAGTCGGCTTCTGGGCTGTTTTAAATGTTGGGATTAGACTTGCGGAAAAACAAAATTGCGTTCGAAAAAATTGGCAGTGCTGCTCCAAGAGTACCCACTAAAAACCAAAATACAAGTTTATCATCGAAGAAAGGTAACCAACTTGAAGGAAGGTGGGATGTAAAACCTAATCTAAAAAACAAATAACCCACCACACCTGTCAACCAAAGGGCAACAAAGACAGTTATAGCTTTTGGTAGAAAACTCTTCGACCACAAATTTTTTCTACCAAGCCACATCACAATAGCCATCAAGAATGCAGATATTGCTGCTATTTCTTTAACCATCCAGAGAAAATGGACAAAAAAGTTGTTCCAATCAAGTTCCAAGATATTTAGGCTCCTTTATTGTCGTATATATTTGCCAATTACTTGAATTTTAGTCAAAATAACTTCACTAGGCAAATATCGTTAGAATAATTGTTCTAAATTATCGGATTGTCTATCTTTCAGGAATCGATTGTATTCAGTCAAGCAAGTTAATCTATACTTCGCCAATTATCAATACGTTTCAATAATTTATCCTTCAATTGTTGGTAGCTTGGACTCATCTTATAAAAAGAGTTATCAGATCGCAATACATTCTCTTTAATTTGCTCTAGCTGCGTTTCAGTGATCGGCTTTGGGCTCAAAATAGCAGGTTCCTCGCTAATCAGTTCACACCACTGTAAGGTTTGTTTGTGTTCCTCAAATTCAGCCTGACCAATACCAAGATATTCAGTAATAGCAGACTTACTTAATCCTTCTCTATCAGCTAAATATACAAAAAGAAGATAAGTGGTTAGACCACCATGGCCAATTAAAGGCAAATATTGACTAACTATGAGTTTAGAAATCCACATATCTGGCAATTGTCTAAGGTCATGAATTCCCATATTATCATCCTGTTTTATGCTAACTTACAATTCTTAATAGTCCACTGAAGTACAAATACCAAACACCCCCATTATACCCCCACCCCAACCCATTGTCTACCCCACCCACAACAAGCCGTACAACCTAAAACAAAAAACGTAACGCCTGTCCCCCCTGGCCAGACGTTACGTTTCCCGTTTTACGTTTTATTATAACCCCCAACGGCCCCTGTTCAACCGCCTATCTTCAACCCCCCACCCCAACCTGCACCATCCGAATCTGCCCATCGCGCTCAAAAATGTGGCGGCTGGTGGCGGCATCAAGTTGGGAGCCGGGGATGGTCTCTTGCCGACCGTCGGCGTAGGTGACGTCGATGGCGGCGGCGGCGCGGCGGGTGTAGAGGATCGGCGTCTGGCACAGGGTGAAGGCTAGCGAATGGGCCGGGAGCAAGGCCGGCAACAAAGGGGTGGAAGCGGCGCTGGCCGCCATCGAAATGGCCAACTTGCTGCGCCAGATTGGGGAGGTATGAACGCCCCACTGACGGTAGAGACCCTAAAGGTTTCCACAGATCAGGCCAAAAGTGGTCGGTTCACGGTGGCGAAGCTGCTTTCAGATAACCATCAGGGACAAAACCTTTAGGGTCTGGCTCCAAAATGAGAATTGCTGACCCTCTATAAGCCGGTTTCACCCTATCTAAAAAATGTGCTATACTCCTGTCGCACCAAAAAACAATCAAACCAACGATTAGACTACAGTTATTAACCAGGAAAAACTCTCAAACGACTCATAAGACTTTAGTCACATTGACCATAAGACCAATCGTTAGGACAATAGGCATAGAGGAACCATGCACAAGCCAACAGAATTAACCATCATCGGCGGTGGGCTGGCCGGGACGGAAGCGGCCTGGCAAGCGGCCAACCGAGGGATCCAAACGACGCTCTACGAAATGCGCCCGGTGCGCCAAACCCCGGCCCACGTCAGCGACCGGCTGGCGGAACTCGTGTGCAGCAATTCGCTGGGTAGCGATTTACCGGATCGCGCTCCCGGCCTGCTGAAAACGGAGATTCGGCTGCTCGACTCGCTGATTATGGCGGTGGCCGAGGAGACGGCAGTTCCGGCGGGCGGGGCGCTGGCCGTGGATCGGGAGCGGTTCGCCGAGGGCATCACCCGGCGCATCGAGGCCCACCCGCTGATCGAGGTTCGCCGGGAGGAGATGCCGACTATTCCCGACACGCCGACGATCATCGCCTCCGGCCCGCTGACCTCCGACGCTCTGGCCGAGGCCATTGGCCGCCTGTCCGGGGCCGACTATCTCTACTTTTACGACGCCATCTCGCCCATCGTCGAGGTGGAGTCGATCAATATGGAAATCGCCTTCCGGGCCAGCCGCTACGGACGGGGGGAGCAGGAAGCGGGGGATTACATCAACTGCCCCTTTACTAAAGAAACGTACACTGCCTTTGTCGAGGCCCTGCGAGCGGCGGAGAAAATCACCCTCAAGCAGTTCGAGCAGGAGGATGAGCATTTCTTCGAGATGTGCCTGCCGGTGGAGGAGATCGCCCGGCGGGGAGATGAGTCGCTGGCCTTTGGCCCGATGCGGCCCGTCGGCCTGACCGACCCGCGCACTGGACGCCGCCCTTACGCTGCCCTGCAACTGCGGCAGGATAATCTGGCCGGGACGCTGTACAATATGGTCGGTTTCCAGACCAATCTGAAATGGGGTGAGCAGCGGCGCATCTTTCGGATGATCCCCGGCCTGGAAGCGGCCGAATTTATGCGGTACGGGATGATGCACCGCAACACCTACATCAACGCCCCGACGCTGCTGCGGCCCACGCTGCAATGGCACGACCGGGATGACCTCTTCTTCGCCGGGCAAATCACCGGGGTCGAGGGGTATGTGGGCAACGCGGCCACGGGTCTGCTGGCCGGAATCAACGCCGCCCGGCTACTGCGGGGCGAAGCGCCGGTCAGACTGCCCAAAACGACGATGCTGGGGGCGCTATGTTACTACGTCACCCACGCCGAGCCAAAGGATTTTCAGCCGATGAAGGCCAACTTTGGGCTGATGCCACCCTTTGAGAAAAAAATCCGCAACAAACGGGCCCGCTATCAAGCCTACGCCGAACGGTCAGAACAGGATTTGCGGGCCTTGATCGAGGCGGATGGCTTGCGGGCCACGGTAGGAGAGGCCGTTGCCTAATTTAGAAACAAAAATTTACTTAACCTGAATAGTTGAGTTGAGTAATTGGTAAATAGTAAATGG
>CAZWZZ010000819.1:0-3441 GCA_964638395.1 uncultured Caldilineaceae bacterium | reverse complement strand
CGATTATGCTGGTCTGCCGTATCGGGCGGCGCAGCCGTATGGCCGGGGTGATGCTAAAAAATATGGGGTATGAGCAGGTCTATCATTTAGAGGGGGGCACGTTGGCCTGGGAAGCAGCGGGGTATCCTCTGGCCGTCGAATGAATAAGGGGGCAGAGAAGCAGAGGAGAGAAGCGTGTCATAATTACGTCCTACGTTTGGCGGGTGGTAGCTCTGCACAACATCGTGGATAGCGCGGAGCCAGTCCGTGACTGGCGTTTCCGGCCCAGAATCGCCAAGTCACGGACTTGGCTCGCGCTGAAAAAGCGGCTTTTTGTCCTGTCCACGGTTAAATGCAGAGCTACCTGACGGGCAACCCTTACTTTTTTCCTACGCCCAACCAACGCCCCGCTCGTCGGCGAGATATTGGCCCGGCGTTTAGCAAAACCTCCCCATTTGTGCTACCATGTCCAATCATCAGTAGGCTGCAATCGCACCCTTCGATACAATCTCGTTCCTCGATTTACTCAGGCTGTGTCCTGAGCTTGTCGAAGGGATGCAGCGGTCTACTGATCATACGTTTTGCCGTGTCACCTGAAGTTTTTAGTTGGAAAGGCGTACTAGAGATCAGAGATTGGTAGCTAGACCAGAGATTAGACATAGAGGGCGGCGTTTGCCGTTAACGCCTGTACATTACGCACCCGATGCCATCTTCCGCTATAGCGTCAAGAGAGATTGGAGCGAGATTGGAGTAGTTTCAAAAACTGCTCCAATCTTGGAACCAACCCGGGACCTACTCAGGAGGCAACGCTCTACGGATACCCTCTCTCGCCAATCCTCCCCTCAACGCCTCGCCGGGCCGTTTATATTAAAATCACCCAATTTAAGTCAATGAGGATGCACCACCCATGAGAAAAGTTTGTATTTTGCCTAGCCTGTTCATTGCCCTGTTTTTGTTAATCGGTTGCGCCGCCGGGGCCACGCCTGTCCCCTCGGACGAAGCGGCGGCGGAGACCTCAGAAGCCGCCACCGAGGAGGCTACGCCGGAATCTGCCGAGGCGGACACGCCCCCGGCTGAGAACGGCGACGAGACCGCCACCGAGGTCGCTCAGGCCGAGGCACCGACCGAGGAGCCGACGACTGCCCCAACAGAAGAAGCAACCGAGGAAGCAATCACCACCTCGGCGGAAGAACCGACCGAAACACCGACCGATGCGCCAACCGACACCCCTATCCCCCGGCCCACCCCCTCGGAACCCTTCCCGCCGCTGGTCTTGGAGACCGCGCCGGAGCAGGGCCAGGAGCAGCCCCTCGACGAACCTGTTGAAATCACTTTTGACCAACCGATGGATCGGGCCAGCGTCGAGAGTTCCTTCGCCATCGAGCCGGGGGCCACGGTCGATGGTGACTTCGAGTGGGTCGATGACCAAACCCTTCGTTTTGCTTTCGATGATGGCTTTGCCCGGGGCGAGCGGTATCGCGTCCGGGTCGTGGAGACGGCGGAGAGCCAGGAAGGATTGCCCCTGACCCGCCCCTTCGAGCTACGCTTTAGCGCCGCCGGCTTCCTGGAGGTGACCAACGTCATCCCCGCCGACGGAACCGGCGAGGTCGAAATCGATTCGACGGTGACGGTCATGTTCAACCGCCCGGTGGTTCCGCTCAACGCCATCGAGGATCAGGCCGAGCTGCCCGACCCACTGACTTTCGTCCCGCCCGTCACCGGCGAGGGGAGCTGGCTGAATACGGCTACCTATCAATTCACCCCGGACGACGGCTTCCGACCGGCCACCGATTACACCGCTCGCGTCAGCGCCGGGTTGACCGATGTCTTTGAGCAGGCCGTTCTGGAGGATGATTTTGAGTGGAGTTTCTCCACCATCAGCCCGGCGGTTGTGGCCAGTAGCCCCGGGCCGCGTGATCTCAACGTCAGCCCGACGCCGGTCATCAGCGTCACCTTTAACCAGCCGATGAACCGGGACAACGTCGAAGAGAATTTCCTCCTGGTCGAGGATACCGGCGGTGATCCCGTGTCCGGTGAGTTTGCCTGGACCGATAGCGGCATCATTCCAGAAATGGCCTCCGGCGAGTTGCGGTATGATCCCAATACCGGGATGCCGCTGGAAATCGAACCGGAGCCAATCGGCGTCGAAACCGTCGCCTTTACCCCCGATGAACCGCTAGAGTTGGGGCTTGCGTACCAAATCCTGCTGCCGGCCGGGGTAGAGAGTGAGCTAGGCACGGCCACCCAAAACGACTACAGCGCCACCTTCAGCGTGGCCTCGTCTCCAACCGTCCTGCGGACCAACCCGGAGGATGGTGAACAGTTTGCCGATGTCTGGCAAGACCTTGAAATCACGTTCAATACCCCGATGGAGCCAGCGAGCGTCAAGCTGGGCGAGACCCTCATCATCGAGGCCGACAGTGACACTGACATAAAAGCGACCGAGGTCTATAGCTATTGGGGCGAAAACAACGCCCGGCTGTCCGTTGGCTTTCCCCGCCGCGAGAACCGGACCTACAGCGTCACCCTCGGCGCGGACATCACCAGCCGGGCCGGCCTGCCCCTGGGCCAGGCCGAAACCATCACCTGGCAAACGTTGCGCCAATCCCCCTACGTCTACCTGGTCAGCCCCAAAATCGCTACCTACAACGGCTACGCCGCAGAGACCTACATCTATATGACCGTCCGCAACGTCAGCCAGGTCAACTTCGAGCTGTACCGCCTGAGCGGCCAGGAGTTTCAGAACTTGAGCAGCCAATCCGCCCGAGGCTGGGAACGCGGCTACGAGTGGGATAGCTTCACTCCGGCGCCGGGTCGATTGCTTGCTGACTGGAGCCAGACGGTAGAGCCGGAGGAGTTCGTCAATCACGTCTACAAAGTGGATGTCAGCCAGGCGGTCAGCGACGGCGACCCGTTGCCGCCCGGCCTCTACTATCTGGAAGCCTTCGCCCGTTCTCAGGATTATTACGACGGGGCGCAGGCCGAGGGGCCGGTCATTGACCGCCAGCTTCTCATCGTCAGCCGCCACAACCTGACCCTCAAGAAGGGGGACGGCGACGCCCTGGTCTGGCTAACCAACCTGGAAAGCGGCCAGCCTGTACCGGATGTGCCGCTGACCCTGGTTGTGCCGGACAGTGACGAGCAGAGCGGCGTCACCGATGAGGAGGGCGTGGCCCGCTTTGATTTCACCATTCCCGAAGATACCCAATGGGAGCCGTTGTTCGTCTTTGCCGGGGACCCGGATGATCCCGACGAGAATTTTGCCGTCGGCAGCAACGGCTGGAACGGGGGCCTGGATGACTACGACTTCGAGAATTTGAGAAGTCCGGGCGGCCAGACCTTCAGCCGAGATTACTTCATTCATCTCTACACCGAACGGCCCCTCTATCGCCCCGGCCAGACCGTCTACTTCAAAGGCATCGTTCGGGCCGACGACGACGCCCGCTACAGCATCCCCACCGG
>CAZWZZ010000818.1:0-3441 GCA_964638395.1 uncultured Caldilineaceae bacterium | reverse complement strand
CCTCTTCATCCTCCTCATCATCGCCGAACTGTTCCTGGCCGCTCAGGGGCTTAATTACAACCGGCCCACTGCTCCCCAAGCCTACCACTCACTGCGAAACGCCGTCGCCTTTCTACTGGCCGCCGATCCGCCCGACGAGACCACCCCGCCGGGTCGCTTCCTCAGCCTGTCCGGCATCACCTACGATCCCGGCGATCTGCGCGATCTGGAGCAACTGTACGGCCCGACTCTATCAGCACCGGCCCTGTACAACTTTATCGTGGCCACCAAACAGAAAGAGGTCCTTTTCTTCAACCTGCCGCTGCTCTACGAGTTGCACAGCGTCGATGGCTACGACGGCGGTATCCTGCCCCTGGCCCGTTTCGTCACCCTCCAACGCCTCTTTCTGCCGGATGATGATCTCTCCATAGATGGCCGCCTGCGGGAGAAGCTGCAATTTGTGCCGCCGGGTCGCCTGCTGTCGCTGCTCAATACCCGCTGGATCATCACCGACAAGATGTTCGATGCCTGGATCGACGACATTTTTTATGATCTGCAATTTCCGGCCCGGCTCGGTCCCGGCCAGCAGATCGCCACAGCTAACATCCCCGATTTTCCGGCCACGGCCATCGGCCTGGTCTCCCACCTGGCAGGCGCGGCCGATCTCCCGGCGGAGACCGAGGTGGCCGCCGTCACCCTGACCTTCGCCGATGGTCGGACCGAGCGTCTCATTCTCAGGACCGGGATCGATACCGCCGAGGGTAATTATCCGGCCGACGCCGCCCATCCCCAGGCTACCATCGGCCAACCCTGGCCTTACGAGGCCGCCGGGGTCGATTACGTGACCCTGCGCGAGGTGGAACAGCGGCCCCAAATCATCAACATCACAGTCGAGAGCCTGCTTCCCACCGGACAGTTCGTGCTGCGGGGGCTTAGCCTGATCCACCAGCCGACCAGGACCAGCCGTTCGGTGCTGCTTTCGACCGAGGGGACGTACCGGCCGGTTCATTCGGGGGATGTCAAAATTTATGAAAATTTGGGGGTGTTGCCACGGGCTTTCATTGTTCACCAGGCGGAGATTGTGCCGGATGAGGATCAAGCGTTGGCCACGATGGCAGCGCCAACGTTCGACCCGGCGGAGAGCTTTGTGCAGATTGTGCCGGGGGGGGACAACGAAACGCACCTCGCCGGGGAGACGACGGCGGCGGATAAGGCGGAGGTGGTCAACTACGAGCCGGAGCGAGTGGAGATTGCGGCCACGCTGGCCTCGCCGGGCTGGCTGGTGCTGACCGACACCCACTATCCGGGCTGGCAGGTGACCGTCAACGGCCAGGCGGCTGACCTCATCGAAGCTAATCTGATGTTTCGGGCGGTGGCTCTGCCCGCCGGGGAACAGACCGTCATTTTTCGCTACCAACCCCGCTCGCTACGGATGGGGGCGTTGATTTCGGCGGTGGCGTTGGCCCTGACGGGGGGGGGATTGGTTTGGTTGCGGATCAAGCGTTAGATCAAACGTTAAAAGAAGAACCACTTCTTCTGCTTCCTGGCCCCGGCCTGAATTGGGTCGAACGCCTCACTCCACCGGGTTTCTTCATTATAAATAGCCCGTCGTAAGATTGCCCTGTCCAGATTGGCCAGGGTCAAATCGGCCGCACGCAGGTCGGCCCCACTGAGGTCGGCCTCGGCCAGGTTTGTGTCGTGCAGCTTGGCCTGGGTCAAGTCGGCCTGCTGGAGATTGACCTCGGCCAGATTGGCTTCGCTGAAATTGGTTTCGGCCATAATCGCCTGCCGCAAATCAGCCCCGGCCAGGTCGGTGGCGCTAAAATTGGCCTGGCACAAATCGGCCCGACGCAGATCAGCCAACCGCAAATTGGCAAAGACCAGATTGGCCCCGCTCAGATTCGTCTCTTGCAAATTCGCTTTAATCAGATTACTAAAGACCAGGGTACTCCCCTGCAAATCGGCCTGGCGCAAATCGGCGGCGTACAGATCGACTTCATCCATTCGCGCCCCGGCCAGGTTCATCCGGCTGAGGTCAACCTGGCTGAGCTGCACCCGGCGCAAGTCAGGCGGTTCATGCTGAGATTGGGCGGTTCTAACAATCTGCTCGACATCGTCACGGGTCATACATCCCTCCCTCCCGGAGAGGTTTAGCCGCAGATTGTAGCACAGGTGGTGGGTATTTGAAAGAGAGGCTATTTTCAGTAGACCGCAATCGCACCCTTCGATACAATCTCGTTCCTCGATTTACTCAGGCTGTGTCCTGAGCGCATCCTGAGCTTGTCGAAGGGATGCTGTGGTCTACTGACTGACTTTAGAGGCTGTCCTGTTGCCGGGAGAGACCGCTCAGGATGGCCTCCCAAAAGAAACCGTTTTGAAACGCCAGCAGATAGTCACCGAAATTTTCGGGATTGGAGCCGATGGCGATGTAGACGGAGTTGAAGATAATCGGCGAGACGACCAGAGCCATAATCAGCCGGGAACTGGAGATCATTTTGGCCAACTCGGCCGGCAGGTTGATGGTCGGCCCCGCATTTTTGGCGACCTCGAAGATGTAGCTGGCGAACACCCCGGCCAGCATCACGGCGACGAGGGTCAAAAAGCGAGCGTTGTTCTGCGTGGCGTGGATTTCACCGCTCTCGGCAGCGGCGGCCCCAAATACCCCTTCCGGGAGCGGCGGTTGTTGGCTCGGAATGTAAATCACGACCACGACGTAGGTCAACACGATCAAAAAGAGCAAAGCGATGGCGGTCAATAGTACCCAGCGGGTTCGGTTCATAACAGGTTCCTCTTGTAGGTTAAGATTTCAGTCCATTATGCGTCCCCTTCCTTAAAACGCAAATCGGTTACGCTCCGGTGACGCCGGACATTCCAGGCAATACCGAAAACAGAATGAGACTTAAACTTTTGCAAAGGGGCGGTTGGTAGGGGTGACCAAACTTGGTTACTGTCATCCAGCTACATATCATTTTGCCCAGACCTCTTCGATTTCCGCCCCCCGCTCGGCGATGAACCTCTCGACTTTGATCCGTTACATCCTGTCAATTCGTGTTCGAAGTGGTAGCGAAATCTGCGTGACACTAACAAACTTGGAATTTTTGGTTAAGTGTGGATAATGTTGGGAGTCAACAAGTCAGGAGTTACACAGAACCCCAGCAGTTCCCGATATGACCAGATTGGGCCAGTTTTAGCTAACTCTGGTTGTTGAAATCAACGATTGAATGACAAATTGAGCCTCATATGACAAAATTTATGGAAACTGGCCCAATCTTCATTCCAAACCGGGAATTGCTGACAGAACCCCCTAATCCCCCGAGCCGGGAGGGAGTTTGGTCAGGCATCTGCGTAGCTTCTGCAAGTTTTTGTAACCGACCGCAAGGACAGGTAGCTCTGCACATCGTCGTGGATAGCGCAAAGCCAGTCCGTGACTGGCGTTTCCGGCCCAGAATCGCCAAGTCACGG
>CAZWZZ010000817.1:3018-3444 GCA_964638395.1 uncultured Caldilineaceae bacterium | reverse complement strand
ACTTCCTCCTTTTTTGCCTTTTATTGACCTACCCCTTTTTGTCGGGTAACAAAACTAAAGTAACGACCCCTGCTGTTAAACTATTTTTTACAGATTTTTGGATGCCTTCATTTGGAAGTAATTTTGTCTTTAATTGTTTGTTGTTCAATCCGCTATTTAGTAGGATGAAGGACAGAATCCCAAAACCAACGCTTGCTCCAAAGGAAATAAACGTTTCAAAAAAAGCACGCTCTCCGGCTTCAAACGCAAAATTCTGCATCTTCTGCATTTCATCTGCTTCATATACTTGCAAGCTGGCTAAAAACCCTACAATTGTGCTAGCTACTCGCATAAAAAGTCCACAAATTCCTCCAAAAGTTAATCCACAAACTGTTCCCCAGAATAATGCTTTTGGTAACCCTTTCATAAAGCTTTGCCAGGACCAAA
>CAZWZZ010000817.1:0-3008 GCA_964638395.1 uncultured Caldilineaceae bacterium | reverse complement strand
TTCTACTGGTTGTATTGGCTGCAACTGCTCAATCAAAAACACTGTCTGACTACGTTGTTTCATCCCCCGCGCCAGCCAAGCTATCCATTTCAACGTCTGCTCATTATTGTAACTTTTCTCCCTTTTTCCCTTTCGTTTAAGCATCCGGTCCATATAGGCATTAAATAAACGCTTCCGCCTAGATGCAGGTGAGTCAAACTCTGCACTGAACCCCTTGTTAAAAGCTGGGCCTTGAATATCTTCATAGACCAAGACGATAATGTTTAGCATAAGCGGGGATTGAGCCAGGGTGTATAAACTCTTATCCGCCTGAAAGCTGGCCTGCAAGTTATCTGATTTTGACCCTAATCTGACCAAATACGCCTCCACCTGCTCCATCGTCAAGGGTTGCAGGCGAATAGCCCCATTCAACTTGAGCCGCACCGGCAAGGCCGTGTACTCTGCCAACCGGCTACAAACCACCAACCCTGCTATACCATACTCACCCGCAAAGGTATTGATAGCCTCCACACACGCCACTCGATTCTCGGCTTGGACCTCATCCAGGCCATCCAGCAGCGGCAGCAGGCGATGCTTCTCCAACCAGGCCCGGCCTATCTTCTTGGGGATTTGGTACTTGGTGGAGACTTCACGTTCCAGCCAAACTAGCCAAGGCAACGCTTTTTGCCAGGCTGAGAGGTTGAAGATAACAGGCACGGGCTGGCTAAAACTCTCATCGGCCTCCAGTTGCTCGATCAATTCGCGGGCCAACTCCAACAGGGTGATGGTCTTCCCCGCTCCCGGCTCGCCGAGGATGAGCATGGCCCGCTCCATCTCGGCAAAGAGGGCGCTGATCTTGGTCCCGGCGGGAACGCTCTGGCGCTCTCGATGCGGCAACTCCAACACCCGGCCCCACGGATGCTCCACAGCTTCGGTGTCCCTGGTTTTGCCCAATTCCAGCATCACCTCGGCGTGGATGGATTTTTCCAACACCCCCTCAATCCAGAAGGATTTGACTTTATTGAGCAGGATGCCGAGGTTGCGCCGCTCTTGGACGTCTATGACGGGCGGGGGCTGCGTGGTCTGGACGCTGTGGAAATGGATGCCGCCCTCCACGTGGGCGTGGTCCCCAAGGACGCCGATTTGGGCATCGCTTACTTGTACTCCACCGCTGATCTTGTCCCCGGCGACGACATCCCCCGCCACATCCCCGGCCAGGTAGGTCTCGGCCTCGATATTGACCACCTGCCCTTCACGCACAGCCAGCAGCAGCGGCTTGAGGGCATCCCGCCATTCAGCCTCGCTCAACTTATTGGCCAGTCGCTGCTCGGTCAAGGCAATCGCTGTCTGGTGGTCCTCAATCTGGTTGAGCAGATCGAGTGGGGCATTGCCGGCGTATTTGGCTCGTCGCTCTTCGAGAGTCGAGAGGTTTTTATGGAGTTGTTGCAGCGTACTTTTAGGATCAGCCATTTTGTTTACGATGATTTGTTGAAGTGTGGGCTTGGTGAGATGAATAACGCGGCTGGCTCGGATGAACGGATCAGCGTCTCAAAATCCGAAAATCCAAGCGATCCGTGTTGTTTGGATAATATCCTCGGTGCCCAAGCCCATATTTGGATGCTATCCTCTGTCTGCTCGTCTAAGATGTGGGCTGCGTTTGGATGACTGGGCAAGAACAACCTCAATGAGGCGGCGTGATGGAGGTCTGTACCGGAGCCACCCGTTTGAATAAGATGCCTTTGTCGGCGCTTTGTTGTGTTCTTCCCATCATAACATAGCCCGGCCTCAGTGACAATGGGCATAAGCCAAGATGACGCACGCTCTCCGTCCATTATAACCGATTCCGCTCGGCTTGTCTGTGTCGTAGCGCACAAAATCGGCTCAGATTTTTGCGGATAGCTCGGCTATGATCCCTGGAGACTGGCGTTAATCACTATCCATCCACCGTATCTGCACGGTAGTGATGTCTCCGCTTGTAGTCTCTGGGAGTCGCCCCTAGTAAGATAGCAACTCACGGGCGGTAGCCCCCTGCTTGTTCAGTTACTTTCAAACTACCAACCGGGCGTTAGCCCGGCTTTGTCAACCCAAGCCGGTCTTGATAATCCTCAAGGACTCGTTGCTCACCAGGCCGTCGGATACCTCGTCTAGCGCCGGGTAAGTGGCGCGGGGTATCTACTGGCCTGGCCCCGGCTATTGGGAGCAAGCCATCGGAGTGGCGAGTCCCCTTGAGTTTCGGGGACAAAATGGGTTAAAATGAGACGACAACGCCAGGAAATGGAGGTATCCCGCCAGTGAATGAAGACCTGACCCAATTGGCCGAGGAGTTAGCCACCCTCGATCTGACCGCCCGACAAGTCCGTACCTTGATGGCCAGCCTGACCGCCGAGAGCATCGACGAAGTGTGCGAACAGAGCGGTATTGGTCGCAGCACTTACTATCGCTGGCGCAATGAGAGCGCCGCCTTTCGCCGGGGTATTGCGTTAGTCCGACGCACGTTCTTTGGTATCGTCCTGGCCGAAGCAAAGGCCGAGTGGATGAAGCGGCTGTTTCGGCCCGGCGCTGCGTAGCGTAGCCCCCTACTCCCCCAGGCCCCTCTCCCCCGTCAAAGGTTTTTTTGAGAAGAGGGGGGTAGTTCCATTATCCACTTTTCATATATACTCTATAACCGCCTCACACTTTTTGGGGTCGGAGTCACCTCCCAACACAACGCACCACGCTCTGAACAGCACGGCCTCCAGGCATCAACGGCGTATCGAGCAACGGCGCGGCGTTCCAGTGAATCGCGGCGGGCTTGTTGATGAGCAGCGGCGGCGCGGTGTGGTGGCAATGGGGTGCGGTTTAATCACATAGGTTTGGTCGAAGTGGGGCGGTATGGGGTTTTTAGCCAAACACGCACGCAACAAAAAAGCCGTCTCAAAATGAGACGGCTTCATCATTTCAGGACGCCTGAAATCAGGCAGCCAACGCGCTGATAAGGAATGAGAATTAATTAACTGTCCCACAAGGAACGGCAGTGTAGTTCCATTGGG
>CAZWZZ010000816.1:0-3447 GCA_964638395.1 uncultured Caldilineaceae bacterium | reverse complement strand
GATATGAAGCTCAAGCTGGTAGCTGTCGATTGCGGCGCGGCGGAGCATCCGATGAACACCGCTATCCGCTATATGCACCAGAGCGAATTCGCCAAAGCCGAGGCCAAGCTGCAAGAAACCCACGGCAAATCGTGGGATGAGATGTTCCCGCCGGATGAATATTATGAGTTGACCCACATCACCATGCCCAAAGCCGGTCTGCTGCTGGCCGAGTCGCTGGGCGGCGACATCGCCCAGTTGAGCAATCAACGGGCCTGGGTGATGATCCAGCCGATTCCCTTTATGGAGGTCGAGTCGGCCTGGTGCCGGGCCGTGGCCCTGCAAGCGCCGGAGGGGATGGCCGAAGCCGATTTTTATGCGGCGCTGGAGGCGGCCCAGATGGTCGATATGACCCTGCCCTTTAGCGTGCAGACGCCGCAATGGGCTAACTATGTGCCGCTGTCGGTCAACTACACCAAGCGGGTGGCCGGACACAACTTTGGCATGGGGCGCAACAACGCTACTTGCCGGGCCAGTTTTCACCTGGCGACCCATATGGATGGCGAGAAGCATTTCTACCCGGC
Organism: uncultured Caldilineaceae bacterium; assembly: GCA_964638395.1. Classification (GTDB taxonomy): domain Bacteria; phylum Chloroflexota; class Anaerolineae; order 4572-78; family J111; genus CAZWZZ01. The sequence goes on along the minus strand of CAZWZZ010000816.1, from coordinate 2,884 downwards.
GGGTAAAACGATTGGTCAGGTTCCGCTCGATTATTGGGTCGGGCCGGGGGTGGTGGCCGATATTTCGGCCACGGTCAGCAACTCCAGCGTCTACACCCCACAGATGATTATGGATGAGGTGGATATTCAACAAGGGGATATTTTGATTATCAAGACCGGCTGGCACCAGTTCGGCTGGAACAGTCCCGACTCGGATGAGTTCCGCTACATGATTAAGCATCCCGGCCCCTCGCCCGATTTTGGCGAGTGGTGTATCGACCTGGGCATCAAATGGATCGGCATCGACTGCGTGGCCGCCGACCATCCCATGAACACCATCCAACGGCTGTGGCATCCCAAGACCTTCGCCGAGGCCAACGAAAAACTCAAGCGGGATTTCGGCAAGGATTGGGATGAGATGTATCCGTTGGATACATATTATCAGGATATGCACCTCAATCTCTTCCCGAAAGGCATCGTTCACGCCGAAAATTTGGGCAATCAGATCGCGGCGTTGGATAGCGGAAGGTATTACATCGGCTGCTTTGTGCAGAAGGGGATTGAGTTGGCCTCCTGTTGGGCGCGGATTGTGGCGTTTAAGGAGGGGGATTAGAGATTGGGAGATTGGGAGATTGGCGATCTGACCCTCATCAACCTACAGTTACAGCGGTCATCACGCCGTTGCGTTGTTGTGAAACCTTGAGCAAACCTGAAGAAATCGAGCGTTTGGATAAAGCGTGGCGGGCAATGATGGAACGTCGCTCGGAAGGAACAGGCAGCGCTTGGGGCGATCATTATGTGTTGGTAAACATCTTGCGAGATTGTGGGGTCGATGCTGAATTTGAAAGTAGTTCACAAGTGGAGAATTATGTCGAATATGTTATCACCTATTGAGAAGCCCCGGATATCTATTAACTTTAAGCGCGGCGATATCGTTGATGCGAGAGGTCAGATCGGGGTCGTATTGGATGTGTTGGAAAGTCAAGAGACGGATAATATCTGTTTGTATGTGAGATTTGTGCATAATCTGGGGAATGCGCGTCCTTATGATATGTTAGAAATATCACCAGAGCGGATGTTGGGTGTAGACAAATGGCAAGTGGTCGGTCAGGCGGAGTTGGAAGCGGCTATCGAAAAACGCAAAACGAGATTAGAGAAAGAGATTGACGGTTTACGTCAGATGACTCTTGAACAAAACCAGGTTTGAGAAAAGGTTTAGATGGGTTGCTGTTCAAATTTGTAGGCGGGTGAGGCTAATTTTGGGCGTTACCCGCCCCCTCCTACAAAAAAACACCCTTCACTCTATAAACTGATAGGTTCCTGGTATAACCGTATAACCCCTGAAACTAATATCAAACCGGTGAAGTCGTAGCCTCATAACAATTCCGTACATTTTTGTAACTACTCAGCCATCATGTCATTTCGCGGCTGAAAGCCGAGAAATCTCCCCAGATAGGTCGTTGTCAACACCGTTTTGGGCGGATTTCTCGCTCCTTCAGCCTGCCCTGAGCGTAGTCGAATGGGTCGCTCGAAATGACATGCCTGAAGCAATTACAAAAGAATTACGTCAGACCCGTGAGGAGGTCTGGGCCGAACGGCGTAAAAGTTAGACTGGATACTGCAACTCTATGCTGACCGAACTGCAAAACTATCTGCAACGAATCGAGAATTTACGGGGACAGATTGGTGATCTCATCGCCGCTGTGCCGACCGAGGCGCTCAACTGGCGACCTGTCGAGGGGGGCGATGACCACGTGACCAACTCGCTGGCGGTGCTGGCGGTGCATGTGGCCGGAGCCGAACATTTCTGGATTGCTGAAGTCATCGGCCAACGCCCCCCAACGCGGAATCGAGCGGCGGAGTTTCAGACCCGCGTGACCGACCCGGCTGTTTTAATCGAAACGCTCAATAAAACCGGCGCGGAAACCAGACAGATTTTGGGCGCGTTAACCGAGGACGATTTGAAGGACACGCGCCAGGTACAAGGTGAAACCGTGGCCGTGCGCTGGGCGATTCTGCACACGATTGACCATCTGGCGCTCCATCTGGGCCATATGCAAATTACGTATCAACTGTGGCAGGGGGGGCAGGGCTTTGATGCGCCCCGCTGGTATGATCGGTTGCCGAAGTAGCTGGAAAGTTGTAGAAGTTACGCAGTTGGATCTATAAGCAAGATTGGAGCAGTCTAGCTCACCTTTTAGGCGTAAATTCTGGTGAAAATGTGAGCAATTTGCTTATGAAGCCTGGTTTCGAGACTGCTCCAATCTCTGAAGTGCGTAACTCATAAGTTGGAAGATTCAGTACATCCAAATTCTTGCGCTCCGAGCCGGTTTGTAACCGGCGTCGGAGGTTACAAACCTCCTCCGAGCATCAAAATTGGAGCTACTGGGGGTTGGAAGCGTCATCATCCTTCCAGTCTTCCCCCTTCCAACCTTCCAATTCTTCCAACCTTCCAATTTCCTCCTTGTCAGATCACTGATTTTTAGTATAATGCTCCAATCTTTTCCCCATTCGTTATTATCATCACGAAATCTGTAGGTAATCTTTATGAAACCACCACCCTTTAAATATTTCTCGCCCACCTCATTGGAGGAAGCTCTAGCTTTGCTGACCGAACACGGCTTTGATGCCAAAATTCTGGCCGGGGGGCAGAGTCTCATTCCGACGATGAACTTTCGGCTGGCCCAGCCGGAGGTGTTGATCGACCTGAACAACGTCACTGAATTGAACTACATCAACGGGGCGACGAACGGCGGCGTCTCCATCGGGGCGATGACCCGGCAGCGGGCGGTAGAGCGAGAGCCGCTCATCGCCGAGCGTGTGCCGTTGGTGGCCGAGACGATGCCCTTCATCGCCCATCCCCAAATCCGCAACCGGGGCACGTTTGGCGGCACGCTGGCCCACG
>CAZWZZ010000815.1:0-3448 GCA_964638395.1 uncultured Caldilineaceae bacterium | reverse complement strand
GATTACGGACGGCCAGATGTCAATCTAACTTTAACCACGCCCTCAATCGACCGGTTTCTCCATTGAGCAGTATGCCTTTTTTAGCGCCCTGTGCTACAATGTTTCGACTTTTGGACTATCAATTCTGAGACCGATAACGGCAGAAATGGAAGACAGTAACGAATGACAAAACAAACAATACTCTACACCGGCAAGGGTGATGATGGCTACACCAGCCTCCTCGGTAAAGAGAAAGTGCCCAAATATGATCTGCGCCCGGAGGCTTACGGCACGGTCGATGAAGCGACCTCCTTCATCGGGCTGGCCCGGTCGGAGCCGGGGGTCAGCGAGCGGACGAAGGCATTGCTACTGGAGTCGCAGCGGGATTTGTGGATTTTGATGGGGGAGTTGGCCACGGCCCCCGGCGTGGAACTGCCCAAGCGGATAACGGCGGAGCGGGTCACCTGGCTGGAAGAAGAAACGGACAAACTCGGCGCGGAAATTCCGCCGCTGACCCAATTCGTCATCCCCGGCGACACCCGCCCCGGCGCGCTGCTGGATGTAGCCCGGACCATCATCCGCCGGGCGGAGCGGTACGCAGTGCGGCTGCTCCACGACGGCGACCTGAAAAATCAGGAGGTGGCTCGCTACTTGAACCGCCACTCGGCCCTGCTGTTTGCCCTGGCCCGGTATGAGGAAATGTTGGCCGGACGGGATACGACCCTGGCCAAGCGAGGGGGATGACTCTGTTCGGCCATCCCCTGCACCCGATGACCGTCCATTTTCCCATTGCCTTCTATCTGCTAGGGGTGTTGCTGACGGTGGGCTATTTGTGGCGCGGTCAGGCTGACTATGAGCGGTTCGCCTATTGGAGCTTCCTGCTCAGTTGGCTGGCCGCGCTCACAGCCAGTCTGGCCGGTCTGGTCGATCAGAACCAGTTGGCTGTGGATGATCCCCGCCTCGGCGCTGTCAACAACCACATCACCGCCGGGGTGGCCTTGATTGTCCTCAACGGCCTGCTGCTCTACATGCGCTTCCGCTGGCCCGATGTGTTGAGCCGCTATCGCTGGCGCTACCTGGGGCTGATGGCGGTCGGTCTGGCCACCCTCCTGACCACAGCCTGGCTGGGCGGCGAGTTGGTCTACCGGTTAGGCGTTGGCGTTCAGGTCGAATAATCGTTTGCTCCCCCTCTGTAACCGTGCTACAATTTAAAAACTCAAAAATCGACCAGGAAAAGCAGGTTAGATTGATGCAAACCTTGATAAAAATCTTCGCAACGACGATGGTGGCTCTGGTGATCTTCGGCAGCGGGGCCGGGGCCGGCTATTTCTTTCGAGACATGCTGCTCGACAACCGGCCCGACGACACCCAGGAGGAGGATTTCTCCCTCTACTGGGAAGTCTGGAACCGGGTCGATGAGCAGTTCTACGGCGAAGTTCCCTCGGAGCCATCCGCCACTTACGGAGCCATCAGAGGCTCGCTGGCCACGCTAAACGACCCCTACACCATCTTCATCGAGCCGGAACCGGCAGCCAAGGAAAAGGCCCAGTTGGAAGGACAATTTGGGGGCATCGGGGCCTTCGTGCAGACGGACGAAGCGGGGCGCATCCTGCTCGACCCGATGCCGGAGCAGGCCGCCGAGCAGGCCGGGTTGCGACAGAATGACGTCCTCATCGCCATCGACGGCCAGACCGTCACCGAGGAGATGAGCGTCGATGATGTGGTCGATTTGATCCGGGGCGAGGTCGGTACCGAAGTGGTGCTGACCATCGAACGGGAGGGGGAGCCGGCCCCCATCGACATCCCCATCACCCGGGCCGTCATCGAAACGCCCAGTGCCGAGTGGCGGCTGCTGGAAGCCGACCCAACCATCGGCTATATGCGCCTGACCTCCTTCACCGAACGGAGCAACAGCGAAATCGAGAAAGCTATCGACGAGTTGACCACTCAGGGGGCTGAATCCTTCATCCTCGATCTGCGGGGCAACGGCGGGGGGCTGCTGGAGACGGCGGTCGATATCGCCAGCCAATTTTTGCGGGAGGGCGTGATCCTCCGCGAGGATCGCAAAAATGAGGGAGAGCGCATCTACGAGGTGCGGGACGGCGGCAAGGCCCTCGACCAGCCGCTGGCGCTGTTGGTGGATGGCGGCACGGCCAGCGCCAGCGAAATCGTGGCCGGGGCGCTCCAGGATTACGAGCGGGCCACCCTCATCGGGGAGAAAACCTTCGGCAAGGGCAGCGTCCAACTGATCTACGAACTGTCGGACGATTCCCGCCTGCACGTGACCGTGGCCAAATGGTTCACTCCCAACAACAACGTCATCGACGGAACCGGTTTGGCTCCTGACATCGAAATCCTGTTTACCGAAGAGGATCACGCCAACGGGCGGGACGTTCAGCTTGAGAAGGCGATTGAATTTTTGCAAAGTGGAACGTAATTTTCAACAAAAACAGAAGGTGCTTTATGACACGACTCGGCAAAATTATCATTGTTTCTCTGTTGGTCCTCACCTTTACTGTCGGCTCATTCATCGCGGGCATGTTTTTTCAGGCCCGGATGTCGAACCCGGCCCTGGCCTCCGTCTCGATGACCTCGCTGGGCCTGGGCAAGGAGGAGCCGGAAGCAGTCGGGGGGATGACGCCGAGCGAATTTCACACCTTCTGGGAAGCCTGGTCCTTCCTGGACAAACAATTTTACGGCGACATTCCCCAGGATAGCGACCGCGTTTACGGGGCCATCCGGGGCATGGTCGAGTCGTTCGACGATCAACACACGGCCTTCATCGACCCGGTGCGGGCCGCCGTCAGCAGCGAAAACATCAGCGGCAGCTTTGAAGGCATCGGAGCCTCTATTCGGATGGATGAGTCGGGTCGCCTGGTTGTGGCGCATCCCTTCCCGGAGCGGCCCGCTTTCAAGGCCGGGGTGCGGACCGATGATATTATTTTGGAGGTGGATGGCGACTCGGTCGAGGGCTTGAACCTGTATGAAGCGGTGCTGCTCATCCGAGGGCCGGCCGGTTCGACGGTGACGCTGACGATCTTCCGAGAAGGTACGCTTGAACCATTTGATATTTCTATCGAACGAGCCAAAATCGAGATCGAGGTTGTTCAGTCGGAACTGATGGAAGATAACATCGGCTATATTCGCCTGACCCAATTCAGCAAGGGGGCGGCGGAAAAAATAACCAAGGCTATCGAGGAACTGTTCGAGCAAGGGGCGACCGCCTTGATTTTCGATCTCCGCAGCAACCCCGGCGGGCTACTGTCGGAATCGGTCAACGTCAGCTCCCTCTTTTTAGATGAAGGGATTGTCGTTGTAGAGCGGCTCAAAAATGATGAAGAAAAGTTGTTTGAGGTGGAGCGAGGCAAGCAGGTTTCCGTAGATGAGCCGCTGGTCGTGTTGGTCAACGGCGGGAGCGCCAGCGCCAGCGAAATCGTGGCCGGGGCCATTCAGGATTTGGAGCGGGGCA
>CAZWZZ010000814.1:1168-3451 GCA_964638395.1 uncultured Caldilineaceae bacterium | reverse complement strand
GTATGCTATCTCGCCCTAGCGCAGTTTGTAGAACAATTTGCTAAATTGTTCCGAAATAGTTGATTTTCATCAATACAAATTTGGGAGCTTGAAAACGTATGAATTCTTTGAATAAGTTGGCCTTGATGGGAGTTGCGGCTGTGGCCGTGGTGGCGATGTTGGTATTGCCAGGCATTGCTCTGGGACAGGAACCGGGCACGATGGTATCCCCCGCGCCCGTTGCCGATGTGACCGGAAGCGGGGTCGCGGCGGCAGAGGTTATAACCGGCGACGATATTACTATTTCCGGCTTTCGGGGCGCGTCCCCCGCGATTGATATCAGCAGCGATGGCTCATTCATCGCCGTGGCCTACTATAAAGATGATGGCAACGGCGGGATTCACCTCAAATCGGCCAACGGCGACCCCAACGGGGGTTGGGTGACGACGCGCTATCTGGGCAACGGTGAAAATCCGAGGGTGGCCTTCAGCAATAGTAACTCCCCCTACCGCGTTTTTGTAGTCTGGGAGGCCGAAGATAACAGCGCTATCCGTTTTGCCAACTGTACCCTCAACCTGGATACCCAACCCACCTGTAACGATACGAGCAATGTGGTCAGTGGCGTGACGAACGCTGAAACGCCCGATATTACCGTCGATGGTAGCGGCAATCTCCAGGTGGTCTGGATTGAAAACAATAATGTGCGCTCTGCCAGTTCGGCTAATAATGGTGGAAGCTGGTCTGCGTCTTTTCTTGTCGATGATGCGGACGCTCAAAATAATTTCAGGACTCCACAGATCGCTGCGACTAGCGGTGCTTTGCATGTAGCGGTTAGTCGGTTGAACAATAGCACCAATTTGGGTGATGCGATTAATTACTATAAAACGACAAACCTGACGTCCCACAGTTGGCCTGCCAACCCATCAGAAACGTACCGGTTGGGATCGGAGATCGACAATCAATACAACGATTTGGCCAATCCGACCCTTGATGCCGCCGCTACCGCCGTTCATTTAGCCTGGGAAGCTCAGACCGATGCCTTCCCCGGTGCCAATAACGATTTTGGCTTGATTCACGTGACCTCAACCGATCAGGGAGATAATTGGGATGCACCGGTTCATACGACCGGAACCCAGAACCCTGCGGTCAACCTGCAAGACCCGCCTATTGCTTCCAAAAAAGCGGTGGCCGTCCCCGCTCAGGAAGCCGGCTTACAACCGAGCTTGACGATCAGTAGTACCGGTTTTGCGCTGGTCTGGCAACAACGACCACTGGGCGGGACTATCGGCTGCCAAGAGGATGGAAACGCTACCTCTGAAATCTACTACACCACCGACGCTGCTCGGAGCGATACCGATATGGTGGCCGATGATGAGAGCCAATATTCCATCGACCCCGATTTGTCCGTGGATGGCAGCGGCACCCGCCACTTCGTCTTCATGAAGGATGATGATGCTAACCAACAAACCACCGGCGAGGATACCAGTTGTGACGGTGGCGAGATCGTCGATTATAAAGTTTTCTATCGGGGACCGTTCATCGTGACCAAAAATGACCAGGGGGAAGACCCCACCGATCCCGATGTCGGCCCGCCGACGGTCTATCTGCCGATTATCAGCAAGAGCTAAATGTTACAAAAAATTCGTCGTCGTGATCTGATTTTATTGTCCGGGCTGATCTCCCTGGCCTGTTTTAGTATGATAACAGTGCTGCTGCTGATTTTGCGGAGCCAACCGGAACCGGCCGTTTCAGCTCCGACCGCCAATGGCGGCACGCCCGGGCCGGCCCCAACCCACACGGTGACCTTCGTCCAGGTGACCGGGTTGAGCCAATACCCCCTGGCCGAGGCGGCGGCGATAGCCTGGGCGGCTGATGCCCAACTGGTCTCGGCCAACGCCGATTGGCCTCGGGTGCTTGAAATCGGTCAGGTCGGGCAGCCAACCACCTGGAACTACCGCTTTTACTCCCCGGCCAAAAAACGGCTCTTCTTCGTCTTTGTGGAGCCGGACGAAACGGTTCGCACCATCGAACACCGCATCCCGGTCACGCTGCCCCCGGCCACGGTTGATCTGGAAGAATGGCAGGTCGATAGTCCGGTGGCGCTGGCCGTCTGGCTCGATTACGGGGGGAGCAAGTTGTTACGCAACAATCCGGGGCTGGAGGTGGTGGTTCAACTGCGGCGGGTCCACAACAATCCCGACCCGGTCTGGATGGTCATCGGCCTGGACAAACGGACGGATGATCTGCACGTCGTCGTGGTCGATGCCACCCAGGGGGCCGTGGTCACGACCAGCCCGGAGAGTT
>CAZWZZ010000814.1:0-1068 GCA_964638395.1 uncultured Caldilineaceae bacterium | reverse complement strand
CCGGTTAGAGTAGTTGGAGGTAAGTAAGTTATGCTCAAGCGATACCTACAAACGATCAAAGACAGCCATCTCCGCGCTTTGCAAGAACAAAAGGGACAAAGTCTGATTATTTTTACCTTTGCCCTTCTGGGCTTGATTGCCATGCTGGGCATCGCCCTCGATCTGGGGCTGGTCTACATCGAGCAGGTGCGGGTAGGCCGCACCGCCGACGCCGCTACCCTGGCGGCGGTGGTCGAACTGCCTCAGGAGGAGGAGGCCATCAAACGGGCCATCGAATTTATCGAGTTGAACGGCTACGACGTGACCAGCGCCAACGCCGACACGGAAATTGTGGTCCGTGGCTGTATCGAGTCGCTTGAGGCCATCGATCCTACCACGGGCAATCCGGTCGCCGGGGGCGGAAACTTTAGTGAAGGTGGGGTTGATGTGGCTCACGGTGACGTCATCACCCCGACCAATGTGGTGACCGGGGCCACCCTGACCTTGTACAATCCGCCGGAGCCGCGAGCCACCTTTATGATCGATACCTACTCCTTCCAATCGTCGCCGGATGGTAATTGTGAAGCCGGCAACAGCAGTAAAAATGGCGACGCCCAAAAAATTCAGGTTATGGGCCGGGTCAACGTCGATATGAACTTCATGCAGTTCTTCGGCTTTGGCGAAGTGCCGGTCCAGGATGTGGCCGTGGCCGAAAACATCACCAACCTGGATATTATGGTCGTCTTCGACATCTCCGGCTCGATGGAGTATGAGACCAACTGTTACGACTGTTGGGTGCGGACTAACGTTCTCGATCATCGCTATCCCGACAACGGCTACTTCAACCCCCTGCCCTACAACTCGGAGTGGGCCGATCTCAATGATGACGGCGACCCGACGAATGACGGCGTCAATCAGTCGATCCCCGATTCTGACCTGTGTACGGCGGCGATCCCGACTGCGGGGGATACTGGCAAATTGTATCTGTCCCACGAAGCAGAGTTGTACTCCCGGAATCAGGGCAATTGGAAGCTGACCGCCCGCACGCCGGGCCAGGGCTTCTGGACGATCCAGCTAGGCTCGCGGAAT
>CAZWZZ010000813.1:0-3451 GCA_964638395.1 uncultured Caldilineaceae bacterium | reverse complement strand
TTAACCGGGGGCCTCATTGGGCTGGTCAGCAGCCTGGCCACCATCTTTTTGACCTACTGGTTGGATGGGATGCGCCTGCGCCGCCGCTGGGAGCGGGAGGATCAACAGGAGATGACCCGGAGTCGAGCCGACCTGGAAGCGATCCTGGCCGCCGCTCAGTCCGAGATGAGGGACGAGAGGACCCCCGACGATGAGCCGCCGTCCGGTTGATTAAGATAATAATCTTAAATTGGTGACAAATGTCACCCGTATTTGTGACAAATATCACTTGTATTATCGGGGAGAACGTTTTATAGTTAACGGTGTGCCGTCTGAAGTCAGCGGCCGTTCCATAAATAACGATCACCCATTTTCGACGAAGAAAGGGGATTATGAAAACGAAACGTACCCAAGCCCCCACCCAAGCGGAGCATCCCAGCGGCGACCCCCGCTTTAAAATGGTAGACCGCACCCTGAAGCGGTTTCGCTACCAGCAGGATGCTCTCATCGAAGTTCTCCACACCGCCCAGGAAGTGTTCGGCTTTCTGGAGGATGATCTGTTGATCTACGTGGCCCGCCAGTTGAAACTGCCCTTCAGTTGGGTCTACGGCGTGGCCACCTTCTACCACTTCTTTTCCCTAAAACCCCAAGGCGACCATACCTGCACCGTCTGTATGGGCACGGCCTGCTACGTCAAGCGGGCCGCCGAGATTGTGGCCCTGTTACAGGCTGAATTTGGCGTCGAGCCGGGCCAGACCACGGCGGACGGCAAGCTGAGTATAGCCACGGCCCGCTGCCTGGGCAGTTGCGGCCTGGCCCCGGTGCTGGTCGTCGATAACGAAGTGTTGGGTCGGGAAACGCCCGAAACAACCCTGGCCTATGTCCGCAAGCTGGTCGGGACCACGACCAACGGCCACAGCGTACTGCCCCCAACGGCTGTGCCTGAGGTTGAGGCTCAGGTTGAGGATCAGGAGGTGTCCGCATGAACCGGGATGATTTACGGATTTTAGCCCAACGGGAAGTGGAAAAACAGCAGCAGTACCGCTGTCGCTTACTTTGCTGCGGCAGCACCCCCTGCCTCTCATCCGGTGGCACGGCGGTGCAGGAAGTATTCAAGGAAGCGTTGAAGGCCAATCGAGACCTCAAAGTGAAAGTGGATATCGTCTCGACCGGCTGTATGGGTCCCTGTAGCCGGGGACCGTTGGTCACGGTGCAGAGGCCGGGCCAGGAAGATATTATCTATGAGCAAGTCACCTCGGAATTGGCTCAGGAAATCATCAAAGAGTATATCACCGAGGATCGGTCCGACACGCCGGTTGCGTTGGCGGATAAAGTCCTGACAAAAGACCTACCCTTTTTTACCAAACAGCATAAAGTGGTGCTGGCCAACAGCGGCCTGATCGATCCGGAGCGGCTGGAGGATTACGTGGCCCACGGCGGCTACGAGGCCCTGGCCTACGCCCTGCGGGAGATGTCCCCCGCCGAGGTGTGCGCCGAGATCGTCAACAGCGGTCTGCGGGGCCGGGGGGGGGCCGGCTATCCGGCCGGCTTGAAGTGGGACCTGGTGCGGAAAGCACCGGGCGACAAAAAATATGTGGTAGCCAACGGCGACGAAGGGGACCCCGGCGCCTATATGGACCGGACCCTGATGGAGTCGGATCCCCACCGCGTCTTGGAAGGCATGGCCATTGCCGGCTATGCGGTCGGAGCGGAGCAAGGCTTTATCTACGTTCGGGGTGAATATCCGGTGGCCGCCAAGCGGCTGGAAAAGGCCATTCGTATGGCCGAGCGGCGCGGCTTTCTGGGCAGCCGGGTCATGGACAGCAGCTTCAACTTTCGCATCGACATCCGCATCGGAGCCGGGGCCTTCGTCTGTGGCGAAGAGACGGCGCTGATGGCCTCGATTATGGGGCAGCGGGGCCAGCCCGTCCCCCGACCCCCCTACCCGGCCCAAAGCGGCCTATGGGACAGCCCCACGCTACTCAACAACGTCGAGACCTTCGGCAACATCGCCCCGATTGTCAGCAATGGGGCCGAATGGTACGGCAAAATCGGCACGGCCAAGAGCAAGGGTACCAAGATTTTCGCCCTGGCCGGCAAGGTGGAGACCACCGGCCTGATCGAAGTGCCGATGGGCATGAGTCTGCGGGAGATCGTCTACGACATTGGCGGCGGTATCCCCGACGAGCGGGCCTTCAAAGCGGCCCAGACCGGCGGCCCGAGCGGCGGCTGTATCCCGGCCGAGCATCTCGATACCCCGGTCGATTACGAGAGCCTGCGGGCGCTGGGGTCGATTATGGGCTCCGGCGGCCTCATCGTCATGGATGATTTGAGTTGTATGCCGGACGTGGCCAAATTCTTTATGGAATTTTGTATGGATGAAAGCTGTGGCAAATGTGTGCCTTGCCGGGTGGGGACGGTCCAACTGCATCGCATTTTGGAGCGGATCACCAACGGCAGCGCCACGCCCCGCGATTTGGATATTCTGGAAGAGTTGTGCGTGATGGTCAAAGAGACCAGCCTGTGCGGTCTGGGCCAATCGGCCCCCAACCCGTTGCTAAGTACGCTGACCTACTTCCGAGAAGAGTATGAGGCCCACATCAAAGAGCAGCGCTGCCCCGCCGGGGTGTGCCAGATGACCGAAGTGCCGGTCCTACAATTAATCGAAGAATTACCGCGCCGGGCGGCGGCAGAGGAGGTGGCCTGATGCCGGTTGTTACCTTAACCTTGAATGATGAGTTAGTCAGCGCCCGGGAGGGCCAAACCCTGCTGGCAGTGATCCGCGAACATGACATCTACCTGCCGACGCTGTGCCATATGGAGGGCCTCAGCGAACGGGGTGGCTGCCGGATGTGCCTGGTCGAGGTGCAGGGAGCGCGGGGGCTAATGGCCGCCTGCGTGACCGACGTGAGCGAAGGGATGGTCATCACCACCCACAGCGAGCGGCTGCGGAATTATCGGCAGATGATGCTGGAGTTAATTTTTGCCGAGCGGAACCACGTCTGTGCCATCTGCGTGATGAATGGTCATTGCGAACTCCAGGCCATCGCCGCTATTGAGGGCATGGATCACGTCCGGTATGATTATCTTAGCCCCGACCTGCCGATGGACATCAGCCACGAGCGGTATGGTCTCGACCACAACCGCTGCATTTTATGTACTCGCTGCGTCCGCGTTTGTGATGAAGTCGAAGGCGCTCACACCAAAGATGTGATGGGGCGGGGTGTCAACAGCCGCCTTATCAACGACCTGAACCAGCCCTGGGGCAGCAGCCGGAGCTGTACCAGTTGCGGCAAATGTGTCCAGGTCTGCCCCACCGGGGCGCTATTTACCAAGGGTGCCTCCGTGGCCGAAATGGAAAAACGACACGATTTCCTGTCCTGGATTACCAAAGGACGGGAAAATAATGAGTGGGATCACCACAGCGAAATGCCTTATTATTCGGCCTCGCGGCGGAATGAATAGGAGATTG
>CAZWZZ010000812.1:0-3452 GCA_964638395.1 uncultured Caldilineaceae bacterium | reverse complement strand
AGTATACCGAAAAATAAAGGAAACGCATAATCAGGGGGTGTTGGCATTTCGGGCAACGGCAGTTTGCCTCTATCGGTCACTGTGTTATAATTTTTTGTTGTCTGACGTCAAAATATCGTAACGCTAACCTAGAGCGACATTCGGTCGCTCTTAATTTTTATAGAGCGCGTTTGTTATCCGACTCTATGGGAAGGGAGTACGGATAACGGAGGAGTTACAGTTACAGGAAGGAAGGAAAATATTATGGGAACCTCACGCCAAGCATTAGGGGCGTTGATTTTGCTTGCCCTGCTGTCGGTCAATTGTGGCTTAGCCCAACCGGTTATCGACAGGGTCAGAAACAGCGAGGTATTGGCCAGTTTCGACGGCGAACAGGAGGCAGAAGCCACCCGCCGGCAGCGACCCACCCCTCGCCCAACATTTACACCCACTCCCAGTTTTACCGATACACCCACCGTGACACCCACCCCCACATTAACACCGATCCCGACAGAGACATCCACCCCGGTCCCCACGAACACGCCGGAGAATACCGCCACGCCAGTTCCGACCGAGACCCCGGTCCCAACGAACACATTCCCGCCCCCCACCCCGGCTCCACCCACGGCTACGTTTACGCCGGCCCCGACCCCAACGCCCGACTATGCCTTCAAGATCAAGGAGCAGGGCAACCGAGAATTTCAAAAAACCTCGACCAATTTCGTGTCCAGCATCATTGCGGTGACCGACGCCAATGGCACGCCTATCGGCGGCTATAAAGTCGTGGCCAGCAGCTCTGATGGCCGAAATTATACTACCGCCGAGTCTAGTTGGAGCTTCGATGCCCTGAATGGGCTGGAGGGGTACATCAAACAGGGTAATATCAAATTCGAGCCGCCGGGCGGCTACAGCGATCTTACCTGGACCCTGCATCTGGTTGACTCCAACGGCTCCCAGGTCTCTGCGCCTATCTCGTTGACCTACCCCAGCGATCCTAATCAACGGGCCTGGGATTTCATCTGGTGGTCCCAGTAGGTTTATGAATAGAAGATTTATGGCTATGCGAATTTTTCTAGCTAAAAATTTGCGGAATCCGTTAACATTGACGATCATCTTGAGCCTGAGCGGGTTGATGATTAACCTGGGTTGCTCTCTGGGCGCTCTCGTCGTCCAGGTTTCCACCCCGACGCCGACTCCCTTCAAGACACCCAAACCGACTTTCACGTTCACTCCCAACTGGACGGCCACATTTACGCCCAGCCTGACCCCGACGCCGAGTCACACGCCCACCCCGACCGAGACCCCTATCCCGGCCTCAAATGACAATGCCGAAGGTGAAGTGATAACCGACACCACTGAAATCATCACCGACACCACTCAAGCGACGACTGAGCCGCCCCCTACCCCGGAACCGCTCGTCGATGCTCCGACGGAACCGCCCGTACCGACCAATACGCCGACCCCGGAAGAACCCACGGCCACGCCGACCCCGGCCTATCCCTTTAGCATCGTGCCCATCCCCCACAACACCGGCTCGCCGGGCGAAACCCGGATGACGGCCTGGGTGGTCAAGATTTCGGATGCTTCGGCCGGACGGTTCAACACCTTGCCCGGCTACCGTATGCGGGTCGTCGCTCCCGATGGGAATACCTACTTCAGCGAGGTTTCGGGGGATGGCTTTGCCGATAGCACCGTTGCCGGGGCCGGCGATAATCACCGGATGAATACCAAGCTGGAGATACGGCCTTACACAGCCGGCACCTATCAGGTGTCTCTGGTCGATGGGGCGGATGTGCAAGTTTCGCCGGAGGTGGAGGTTGTTTTCGAGGCCGAGCCTCGGCAATATATTCATTTTGATTTCTTCAACCGGACCAACTAATCTACTCGACTATCATTGAGCGAGCTTTCAAAATTTGGATTTTTTCTCCATTCCGCTATACTCACAAGCTATGCTCAAAGAGTTGAAAATTAAGGGGACGAAGCCATGAGTCGTCAACGCAATCAAGCCCAAACTTTAACAATAACCTTGCTGCTGCCCATCCTATTAGCCCTGGTTTCTATTGGCTGTGGCTTAACCAGTCGCATAGCCAATTTAAGGGGGGATGGTTCAGAATTTGCCCCAACCCGGACGCCGATGCCAACCTTTACGCCCACTCCCGCCGGGGCGTCATTTATCGACGTTCCGGTTGTTGTCGATGAAGAGCCGGCCGCCGAACCGATCTCCGACGTTGGGGAGACTCAACCCCAACCGGCCGCCGAGGCCCAAGCCCCTGCCGAAGATCAGGGAGCGTCGCCGGACGTTGTCGAGGTCAGCGATGTAGAGGCGGAGGCTCCCCCTGCGGAACCAACCCCGACGCCCGAACCCACACCAGAACCTACGCCTGACACGGTGACTGTGACCGTTCTCCAAGATATGAACGTCCGGGGCGGGCCGGGAACCAACTATCCGGTTGTCGGCTCAGGGCCAGCCGGGGCCACATCGACCGTAGTTGGTCGCAACAGCGATAGTTCCTGGGTGCAGGTGCAATATCCGCCCGACAGCAGCAGCACCGGCTGGTTGTATGCTGAGTTGGTGGAGGTGCAGGGCGACCCCTCAACCGCTCCGGTGGTCAACGTCGATCCCCCGCCCCAACCTGTGGCCGCAGCCCCGGCCCCTCAACCTGAAGAGGAAGCGCCGCCCCCCGCTCCCCCCGAAAAGCAATACCAATTTACGCCAACCGGCTGGTTCGCATCGGAAAACGCGGCGATTGTTCACTTCAAAGGACGGATTCGAGATGAAGCCGGCAATTTGGTCAACGGTTACAGCGTTCGCCTCGATAACTGGACGATAAGTATCATTTCTCACCCCACCGGGGCCAGTGGGTGGTATCCCGAAAAAGGGGATGGGGAATGGGATGTTTCCGGTATCCCGTTGGCGGCTGGTCAGGGCTGGTGGTGGCTGTCTGTGGTCCGGTATGAGTGTGATTTCTGGGCCGGGTTTGACTCTCAATGTGAGAACTTCACCACCCTTTCCGAAGAGGTGAAGATCGAGGTTAGAACGCCCGAAGAGTCTGTCATCAACGCCGATTGGGTCTGCCATTGGGATTGTGACAAGGGGCTATATACTGAAGGGTATCGCAGAGAATAATCAAGGCCCTGTGAAACTGCGTAACTTATAACGCAATTCCACCCAAGAAACCCCCTCCCACCCTCTCCCGATTCGGGAGGATTGAGGGGGGTAAACGACCGGAGTTCCTATTTTGCTTAACAAACGGATCACCCTCATCGCTCTCGCCATCGGGCTTCTGATCTTGTGTGGCACAACAACCGTCGCTCTGCTGGTATGGCGCACAGCTTTAATATCCGAGGCCCTCAGCGCCGATCAAACCGCCACGCCTATGCCCCCCATTGAGCGGGTTCCCGAAGTATCGGCCACGTCCATCGCCGAGCAACCCGCCACCTCAACCGCCGAGGCTGCGCCCGTCTCTCCCACC
>CAZWZZ010000811.1:0-3455 GCA_964638395.1 uncultured Caldilineaceae bacterium | reverse complement strand
TAACCAGCCCGGCCAGGTCGATGAGGGGGCGCTGGGCGAAATAGCCGATGGCCCCGATGTCGTGGGCGGCGATGAGGGCCTCGGGCGGGGTGTTTGCGGCCAGCCAGCGGGCCGTGACCACCATTTCGCTGTGGATGAGGCGCACATCCCGGCCATACGCCTGAGCGCCGATGACCACAAAGCCCACCGTCAGCAACGCCAGCGAGATGGACATCACCGGGCCGATCACTCGTCGGAATAGGCCGGGGCGGGTTGATGTGGGGGAGGCCAACCAGCGGCTCGTGCCCCACAGCCCCAACAGGATGACCCAGACAATGACCGGCATCTGATACCGGCCATGCTGGTAGGTGACCGGCAATCGAACGGCATAAAGCAGCAGATAGCTGATCCACCAGACCCAGATCAAGCCCAAATCGACGCGCCGCTCCTTGACGGTCAGCCACAGCCCGAAAAACAAACCCGGCAACAAAAGAATTTGCGGCCCGATGAAAATGACTCGAAACACCCCCTGCACCGTCTCCGGCGTGGGGCCGAACCCGCCAAAGAGCCGCCACCATAGGGGGAATGATTGCAGAATAATGCCATACTCGGCCTGTTTGGCATAGAGCGTACTGGGAAAGGGCAGGCCGGTCATCCACAGGTGAAAGGCCACGTAAGGGAGGAGCAGGGTGACCAGTCCGGCGGTCAGGGCCAGCCAATTAGAGATTAGCGATTGGAGGTTAGAGACCTGTCCTGAGCGGAGCCGAAGGGTTGGAGATTGGAGATTGGAGATTGGCGGTTGGAGATGGCGGTAGGCCATATCCAGACCGATGAGTCCGATCAGCCCCAAACCTTCGGGCCGGGTCAAAATCAGCAGCCCGCCGATGATGCCCAGAGAAAATGATACGCGGCGGGTGGCCTGGCTGTTTCGCCGGGCGATGTACCGCTCCAGGAGCCAGACCGACAGCCAGACGAACAGAATAGTTTCCATCCCGGACACGGCGGCCCAAACGAGATGCCACTCAAACACGGCAAACAGTCCGATCCACAGGCCGAGACGACGACTGGGGAAAAGGTGGTCGCTCAACCGGCTGAGGCTCCAGCCGGTCAGCCCCAGAAAGATGATGCCCAGGCCGTAGGTCCACAGTTTAAAAGGCATCCCGATCAGATAGCCCAGGCTCAAAAGGAATGACCAGAGCGGGGCCGTCGAACCGGCGCTGGGGATGCCGGGCACGAAGGCCAGTTGCCCCGTGCCGGCCAGGTTGCGAGCGTAGGTCTGGTGAATCCAGGCATCATCGAGGGGGAAGCCGGAGACGCCAAAGCCCCAGGCGGCGACGGCCAGATAAAATGAAGCCGATAGCGCCGCCAAAAATAGGAAATGCGTGAAGGAGGTAGTCCTGATAAAATGAAACAAGTGTCTAAAGAAAATAATTAGGCCTCAGGCTCTATGCCCAAAGCCCGTAGTTGTGCAGCCAGGCGTTCCGCTCGCCGGTGTTCCTGCTCGGCTCGTTCTTTTTCCTGCTCGGCCCGTTCTTTCTCTTGCTCGGCTCGCGCCTGTTCTTGGTTAGCTCGTTCTTTTTGCTGGGCCGCTTGCTCTGCACCGGTCAAAACAACTTGCTTGTCCCGGTTGCACCACCGCAACCACACATCCTCTTTACCTTCATAGTTGCCAGGCCACAGGGTCAGCCCCAGTTCAACACCGGGCAGCCAGAGGTCGCTCATTTCAACATAGCTCGTATGGCGTCGCTCGTATAGGCGTAGCCTGGTGTCACTGATCTGTTTGATGGGGTCATAGATGGCATAATAAGCAATACCCAGGCTGGCGTATTGGCGAAATTTATAGTCGGCTTCCTGGCCTACTTTGTTTGAGACAATTTCGATGACCACTTCAGGGGGTTTGCCAAATTCCCACAGCAAATAGCTACGGTTGGCTTTGGCCCACACATCGTCCGCTACCTGGACATCCAAACTCAATAGGACATCCGGCACGAGCGGCGGCTGTTGGACAACATAAAAGAGACCCACGTTGGCTAAGGCTAAAAATGAACGGCCTTCACCCGGCCCGGCCCAGGATGTATACAAACTTTCTGTCAACAGGCGTTGTTGTTTTTCAGAAAAAATGTTATCCACGGGGGTATCATCCTCCGTAACGAGATGCTCGATGTTTGGCAACGCTTCCGGGGGGAGCGTCGCATCATCGGTTGGTTCGGTTTGAGGTTCGACGACAGGGGAGACAGCGGCCATAGGACCTCCACATTCAGAGTGTGTTTAACAAAGGTTGACTGTGATTATACAATAAATTTTGGATTTGCCAACGCCGTTAGATATTAGAGTTGTTCCCCAATAAGCACAACCAGCAATGGGACGCAGATTTTCGCAGATGAACGCGGATAAAAAATATTAAAAATCTGAGGTATCTGCGTTGATCTGCGTCCTGGAAATCGGTTGGGCGTGACACGCTTATTCAGGAACAAGTCTACTATTATTTCGAGGGGATGATTTTGAAGACATAGATTTCGTAGTTGCTTCCCTGAGCGAATGTTTTAACCAATGAAAGGTGGGAATTCGTAATGTTTTGAGCGTAAAGTTCGGCCAGGGGAGCCGGATGATTGCGGTCCAGCACCAGATAACCGACGCCGTAGCGAGCGCCGACGCGGAGCAGGGTGTCCACATCCTCGTTAGGCACGACCACGCTCAGGCCGCCACCGTGATAGCGATAGGCGGGCGGGTTGTTAATCATGACGATGGCCTGTGGGTCATTCTCCGCCACCCACGCGGCAATGGCCGGGTATAAACGGTCAGCCTGGTTCCAGACATCATTTTTGAGGACGCGGTTGTAGTAGACAAAGCCGCTGATGAAGATGGCCAACATCACCAGCCCGGCGGCAAACACCTTCTTGGCCGAAACGGCCCGCCAGCGTCGCCGCCGAGCCGCCACCCAATCGACGCCACGATCCAGACCCAATACAGCCGCCGCGTAGATAAAAGGCAGCAGGGCCGTGCCCGAATGGAACAGTCCGCCCCTGGCTCCGGGAAAGGCAAAAACAAAGGTCATCGCCAGGAAAAGCAAGAGCGCGTACAGCCCGACCAGGTGCAACAAATGATGGCGGCGACCGGCCCACCCGCCGATGATGACCAGCGGCAGCAGAAAAATCATACACCACACGGCCAGGACCGTCTGCAAATTGGCAGTCAAGGCCCACCAGCGACCTTGCAGGATAGCGCCGATCTCCTGGGCGAAAAAGGTTCGGGCTGAAAAGGTGCGGCCATAGCTAAAGAGATCGTCGTAGCCGGTCAGCCAGATGGTCTGCGTTCCGGCAGTGGGAAAAGGGCTGCCGGTAGCGATCCAGTTGCGAAGGAACCAGGGGGTGGTGATGAGGAGGTAGCCGAGGAGAAGGGGGAGCGTAAAACGTAAAACGTAAAACGTGAAACGTGAAATGTGGGGCGTGGGGCGGAGGGAGTGGAGGAGGTGGAGG
>CAZWZZ010000810.1:0-3455 GCA_964638395.1 uncultured Caldilineaceae bacterium | reverse complement strand
CCACTCCGTTTCGCGCTACTCAGGATGCTATCTCCTAAAATTTAGGACGCACCCCGAGGCCCGGGTGCGTCGGGGGATGAAAGAGGCCAGCAGTTCTGCCTGGACATATGACTAGGGTTTTGCCTGTTGAATTGACCAGTACAAAGACTCGCCACTTGTCCAGTGTGTAATCTCCCCAGATGACTGATGTTTCTTAAGACATTTTGGCTTAAACTGAAAATGGTGACCGGGTTGTGAATTTGGTCACAACTAGGATGGGAGTTACGCAGTTGACTCGGAAACAAGACGTTGGAAGGCTTCGTTTGTTTTTAGAGACTTCCGAAGTTTGAACTGTGTAAGTCATACCCTGGACAAGCCAGAACCAAGCAAGGTTAGATTATCTACGAAGAAACATGAAGGAACAGTAAAATTTTTGAAATTTTTCTTCGTGTCACTTCGTGGTCTTCGTGGATCAAAATGCAAGAAGTTGCTTGGTTAGATACTACAAGGGGCACTTGCCTATGCTGAATTTTTTGTTAACAATCTTTGTATCCTGACCCACAACGACGTGGTGGCCCAAAAATCATCCTTCATCTTTAACTTCATACAAGGGGCTTATCTACCATGAACCATATAGATAGTATCCAAACCGTGTACGCCGAATTAGAGGTCGGCACCCAACTGTCCAAATGTCAACAATGTGGCTGTTTAGAGGTCACGCTGGAAAATTTTGCCTCGTTACTGCCGGGTATCGATGCCAACGAGGCCCGTGCTTTGCTGCAAACAACATTCGATTGGAAACGATATTTGAAATCTGTCCGGTATCCCTGTTTAGGGTGTGAACATTGCTATCCGGCGGTGGCCCAACAAGCTCTAACTGTGGCTTTTCCCGATATTGACAAGACGTTACCCCTCGACTGTGACTTCCAGAGCAGTGAGGATAGTTGGCCGCCAATTCCCGGTGAATACTTCGTGCTGGATTATGCCGCGCCCGTAGCTGTCTCGACGCTGGCTAGTGTCCACCTGGCCGAAGATTTGGCCCAACAATCTCCACCCGGCCTGGCTATCGTCGGCAAAACTGAAACCGAGAACATCGGCATCGACAAAATCGTCAAAAACAGTATCACCAAACCCTCGCTGCGCTATCTGATTCTGGCCGGACAGGAAACCGAGGGGCATCAAACCGGGCAAACCCTCTTGGCCCTGGTGAAAAATGGGGTTGATGCCGAGGGGCGAATTATCGACGCGCCCGGTAAACGGCCCTTCCTGCGCAATGTAACGGCGGATGAGATCAATACCTTCCGCCACCACATCGAGGTCATTGACATGATTGGTTGTGATCGGCCCGATGAGATCAAAAAACGTATCAAGGAACTGGCCGTCCAGAGCGCTGTTCCCTGTGGTTGCCGTAACGGTAACGGCCACGGCTCGCTTGAAGCTCTGGAACTGACCGTGCCCACGGTGGTTGTACCCCACACCAATGGGGCGGTCACGCTGGATAAGGCCGGTTATTTTGTGATTGTGCCGCTGCCGGATAAAAATCTGATCAATGTTGAGCATTATGCTTACGACCACACCCTGCTGCGAGTTGTCAAAGGGGAAGAAGGCAAAGCCCTCTACAAATATATCATCGCCAACGGCTGGGTCTCCGACCTGAGCCACGCCGCCTATCTGGGCCGTGAGTTGGCCAAGGCTGAGTTATCGCTCCAGCACGGCTTTAAGTATGTGCAAGACGGGGCTTAAGGAATGAGAATTAATTAACTTCCCCATTTCACCGGGAGATTGGAGATTGGAGATTTGGAGATTCGTACAAATTATCTCTTAATCTCCTCATCTCTAATCTCCTAATTTACGTAATTGAGGAACTTATTTAATTCCCGCTCCTAACTAGACTTTTAGGAGGTCTGTTATGTTACTTTTTCTCGAATACCTGTTGATTAGCTTGCTTATGTTGGCGTTCTGGATTATCTTACAGCGGCGTAAGCCGAAGCTTCAACCGGCTTACCAACTTGTTTGATTTTGACAACGAACTAACTGGCGCAGTGTCGAAAACTGCGCCAGTTTTGTGATCTTGCAACTTGAGGAGAAACGATGACTTCTTTTTCCCTACCCTACGGCAAAAAACAACTGACCTTCAGCCTGCCCGACGGCTATCAAGCCACCCCCATCGCCCCCAAAGAGGCCGAAGCCGCGTCCGACCCGGTGCGGGTGGTCGAGCAGGCCCTCGATAATCCGGTCGGGGACAGCCGCCTGGCCGATTTTGCCGGGGCGGGTTCGGCGGCGATTGCCATCAACGACAAGACGCGGCCTGTGCCCCATCACCATCTGCTGCCGCCGTTGCTGGCCCGACTGGAGGGGTTGGGCCTGCCGCCGGAGGCCATCACCCTCATCATCGCCACCGGAACCCACCCGCCGATGCCCCCGGCCGAGTATCCCTGGATTTTGCCGGAGGCGATCATCGCCCGCTATCCGGTTATCTGTCACGAGGCTGAGGATAAGGCCAATTTGGTCGAGATGGGCCACACCGAACGGGGAACGCCGGTCACCATCAATCGGCGTTACGCCGAGGCTGACCTACGCCTGGTGGTCGGCAACCTGGAACCCCACCAATTTATGGGCTTCTCCGGCGGGGTCAAGAGCGCGGTCATCGGCCTAGCTGGCAAGGCCACGATCAACAAAAATCACGCCTTGATGACCGATCCGCAGGCGCAGTTGGGCCGGTATGAGGATAATCCGGCCCGGCAGGATGTGGAGGAGATGGGGCGAATGGTCGGCATCCACTTTGCCCTGAATGATATTCTCAACGACCATAAAGAGTTGGTCACCGCCGTAGCCGGTGAGCCGCTGGCAGTTATGACCGCCGGGATTCCGCGGGTGCGCCAACTGTACCAGGTCGAAGTGGCCGAGCCGTTTGATCTGGTCATTGCCTCCCCCGGCGGCCATCCCAAAGACATTAACATCTATCAAGCCCAGAAGGGGCTGGCCCACGCCACATTAATGACAAAAGCAGGCGGCACCGTGATTCTGGTGGCCGCCTGCCCGGAAGGCACAGGGAGCGCCAAGTATGAACAATGGATGGTTGGCAAAGATTCTTACCAGGCCGTCTTCGACACCTTTGAGCGGGAAGGGTTCCGCGTTGGGCCCCACAAAGCGTTTCAGATTGCCCGCGATGCGGCCACGGTCAAGGTGCTGCTCGTCTCTGACCTGCCCGCCGACTTCGTGCGGGGTCTGCTGCTGACCCCGTATGACAGCCTGGAAACGGCGCTGCATACCGCTCTGGAGTCGCTGCCGCCCCAGGCCAGGATTGGGGTGATGCCGTTGGCGAACGGGACGATTCCGGTGATAACCACCGGCTAATCGGCCAACGAATTAGTAACGGATTAGCGTATGGAGCGAGGGGATATAGTCACTATCCGTTAATCCGTTAGACGTCCGTGGGCCGATTAGATGCACTGAGGCTGATTATCAGGTCACCG
>CAZWZZ010000809.1:0-3457 GCA_964638395.1 uncultured Caldilineaceae bacterium | reverse complement strand
CGACTGAGATTAAAAATTTGACTCTGGGGAGGGCAATATTTGTGATGAATGAGACGACCACGATGACAACAACCTGGCTGGCCGGGACAAAATTCCAACCACCCCGGCTGAGGGCGGATATCATCGACCGACCTCGCCTATTCGACGGGTTGGAGGATTGCATCACCGGCCGGCGTTTGACGTTACTGACCGCGCCGGCGGGGTATGGCAAGACGACGCTGGTCAGTAGTTGGCTCGACAGGCAGGCGGAGGACCGGGAAGGCGGAGGCACAGCGGAGAACGCTCCCGCGCCGCTGCCTTGTGCTGCGGCCTGGCTGGCCCTGGATGGGGTTGACAACGACCCAATTTATTTCCTCCGGGCGCTCATCGCCGCGTTGCAAACGGTGCAGCCGGCCTGGGGACAAGCGGCCCTGGAATGTTTATCAACGGCCAGATGGTCCCCGCAGGCGACGCAACGGGGGCTGGGGCTGCTCATCAACGACCTGTTGACCGATCTGACAGCGCCCCTGGTCATTGTGCTGGATGATTACCAACGCCTGACCGATCCGCTGATTCACAAAGCCCTCGACTATCTGCTGGAACGTTCCCCGGAGCAGCTGCGGTGGGTCATCACCAGCCGCCGGTTGCCGCCGCTGGCCCTGAGCCGGCTGCGGGCCAGGGGGCAACTGGCGATGCTCCGGGCTACCGATTTGGCGTTTACGATTGAAGAAACGACCAGATTGCTGAATGAACAGCTCAACCTAAACCTGGCCCCGGCTGATGTGCAGACAATCCAGGCCCAGCTCGAGGGTTGGCCGGCCGGACTGCGACTGCTGACTACAACCCTCCAGCCGGTGAAACATTTGGGGCCGCGTGAAGGGCAAGCCCCCACAGTCAAGCTCCTGCCCCCACCACTCCCCCCGACCCTCGACCTGAATATTTTCGACTACCTGACCGACGAAGTCCTCGACCGCCAACCGCCGGAACTGCGGGAGTTTCTGCTACAAACGGCCATTCTACCGGAACTGACCCCAACGCTGTGCCAGGCTGTCACCCAACATCCCAAAGCGGCGCTCTTCTTGGAGGAGGTGCGCCAACGACGGCTCTTCGTGATGAGAGTCGGGCCTGAAAAGCCAACCATCGCCCCACCGATGTACAGAAAAACGAAGCGACTTGATTCTCGCGCCGCCGCGCCCCTGCGTCCTTGCACCCCTGCCTACCGCTACCACGATCTCTTCCGCGATTTTCTGCGGTACCGGCTCCAGATCGAGCAGCCGAACATCATCGCTACCCTCCACCAGCGGGCCGCCGAGGCCGAAACCAACACCCACCACAAAATCGAGCATTATCTGGCCGCCGAGGCGTGGGCGGCGGCGGCCCAGATCATCAAGCAGCTTGGTGACACTGTGCCGGCTGAGGGGGCTGAGGCGCTGGAGGCCCAACTTATCGCCTGGATCGACACCATCCCCCCGGCGGTGCGAGCGGCCCATCCCCGCCTGCTCGATCTGATCGGCCAGGGGCCGGAGCCACACATCATGCCCCTCTCCGCCGAGGGGGATACCTTGACCCGGCGGGAAGGGGAAATTCTGCTGCTGCTGGCCACCGGAGCCACCAACCGAACCATCGCCGAACGGTTGGGCATCAGCATTATCACCGTTAAGAGCCACGTTACCAATTTGCTGCGAAAGTTGGGTGTCCCCTCCCGACAGGCGGCGGTCGAGCAGGCGCGGGCCTTGGGTTTGATCCGGTAACACCCGGCACGGTTTGCATTAGGTTGCATCAGGTCGCCCGTAAAACGAAAAACGTAATGATTGCTTCATTGTCAAAATTTTTACGTTTTACGGATTACGTTTTACGTTCGTTGTTGAGAAAGTGTCTATCTGACGTTCCAAATTTCTGAACCATTCCAAAATTCATACCCCCAATTCATACCCCCCGCATGATAGAAAACGAGACCGACCTATGTTACTCTACAACCCAGGAGAGGGAGGAATGACCACCTTAAACGGCCAGCGTTTGGGGCATTATGAGATACTTGACAAAATCGGACAGGGGGGCATGGCCACGGTCTACCGGGCCGCCTCACCGACCGGGATTGTCGCCGTTAAAGCGCTGCATCCCCTGCTAAGGGATGTGCCTGATTTTAACGCCGCTTTTAGCCAAGAGGCCCAAACGCTGGCCCTGCTCCACCATCCCCACATTGTGCCGCTGTATGATTACAGGCTGGCACCGCCCCAACCCTATTTAGTGACCGCCTACATTCGGGGACCGACTCTGGCCGATTTGGAGAAACATTATTACCCCGCCAATCAACTCCTCCGTTATCTCATCCAGATGGCCCACGCCCTGGCCTATGTTCACCGGCAGGGCTTTGTTCACCAAGATGTCAAACCGGCCAACATTCTGATTGACGGCGACCAAGCCCTGCTGTGTGATTTCGGCTCGGTCTTGAATTACCGCACCCCCACGCCGCTGAACAATCCCAGCCTCGGCAGCCCGATTTACATCGCCCCGGAGCAAATTCGGGGCCAGCCGGTCGATCCCCGCACCGATATTTACGCGCTGGGGGTCATTTTGTATCGCTTGTTGACCGGCAGCCTGCTCCGCCCGCCGGTGCGGGCTATTCACATTCCCAAGCTGCGGCCCGGCTTCCCCACCGCCGAGGCCGAGCGGCTGCTGGCTGTGGCGCTACGGGCCGTGGCCACCAATCCGGCGGAACGGTATGGCTGTATGGCGGAGTTGATCGAGGCGGTGGGGGCGGGGTAGGCGCTTAGGCCCACAACCTTTCTATGGGGTAAGCATCGAACTGCGGGTCGCGGCTGATGAGGGGCAGATCGTCGCTGATACTTTGGGCAATGAGCAAACGATCAAAGGGGTCACGATGGTAAAAGGGTAACTGGGCCACTTGAGAGAGATGGCGGATTTCAATGGGCAGGAGAGTCATATCATTTTTAATTAACTGTTGGGGGACCAACTCGTCAAACGTAGCGCCTATGCTCAATTTACCCAAGCTCATTTTGAGGGCGATTTCCCACAGGGAGACGATGCTGACCAATCGTTCATTCTCCGGAGTCTCGATAAGCTGCCTCGCTTGTGGACTGAGCCGCTTATCGCCAATGATAAACCAAATCAGGGCGTGAGTATCTATCAAAAAACGCATTACATATATTCCGCGAAATCTTCCAGGGGTTCGTCAAAATCATCAGACATTTGGATGTTCAAATGCTTGCCGCTCCCAAAGCGAGGACGATGCGGTTTGGCTGACATTGGCTCGCTGTTCTCAACAGAGGTCGCCTGCTCAAACAAATTAACCGTAGCCCGCACTTCCTGCTGGTGCAGATAGAGTTGAACCAGGCGAATAATCAGCGGTTCCATCTGCTCGGCCGATAGCCCGCTCTGTTGCAATTGTTGGGTTAACAGTTCCGGCAATTCAACGGTGAAGGTGGTCATAGTGTGGCTCCTTTCATTCATAAGCTGC
>CAZWZZ010000808.1:0-3461 GCA_964638395.1 uncultured Caldilineaceae bacterium | reverse complement strand
TTCGACCGGAACTTCTGGCATTACCGCATCATCGACTTCCCCAGCGGGATGGCCCAAGAGTTCGTCTGGCCCCTGGCTCTGGCCTACAGCCTCGATGTGGCCAAAAACCCCTTCTATCAGCAAGAGAGCCTCAAGGCGTGGGCCGCCGCCGGGATTGCGTATGCCGCCCGCAGCGCCCATCCCGACGGCTCTTGTGATGATTACTTCCCCTTCGAGCGGGCCGCCGGGGCCGCCGCCTTTTCGCTGCTGGCCTGCCTCGAAAGTTACCGCCTGCTCGGTTTTGAGGATGAAGCGATGCTCCGCTTTTTCGAGCGGCGGGCCGATTGGCTGGCCCATCATCACGAAAGTGGTCGCCTGACCAATCATCAAGCCCTGATCGTCCTCTGTCTGGAGCGGCTGGGGCAGTTGCTAGAGATCAATCGTTGGGAAAAATTCAGGGCCGAACGGCTGGCGCGGGTGTTGGCCTGGCAGCATGAGGAGGGCTGGTTTTATGAGTATGAAGGGTATGACCCCGGCTATCAAACCTTGACCATTTCTCTGCTGGCCCGGATTTACCAACTTCGACCCGATCCGACCCTTAAAGCGGCCCTCGAAAAAGCGGTCGATCTGGCCGCTCACTTCGTCCATCCCGACGGCTCCTACGGCGGCGAGTATGCCAGCCGCAATACTTACAACTTCTTCCCTCACGGCTTCGAGCTGGTCGGGCGTTGGCTACCGGCGGCCTTGAGCATCAACGACCACTTTCTGCGCGGCCTGGCCAATGGCCGGGGTCCCTGCTACGCCGACGATCACATCATCGGCCACCACACCTGGAACTACCTCCTGGCCTGGCAAGATTTTGTCGAAGCGCGGCCCGCGCCCAGCCGCCCCACCGAATCGCTGTGGCTCAAAGCGGCCCGGATTATGGTGGACCGTCGGGACGACACCGAACTGTACCTGGCCCTGAACAAGGGGGGCGTCTTCAAGCTGTTCCGGCAGGGGCAGTTGCTCGCTTCGGACACCCATCTGTCGCTCCAGGTGCGGGAGGGCGCACGACTACGGAACGCTGTCGGCCATCTGGTCGATGATTACGAGGTTGAGGTCGAAGCGGATGAAATCGTCATTCGGGGCAATCTGGGTTGGGCCAAACAAACGCAGATGACTACGCGCAATTTAATAATCCTGCGTTTGGTGATGCTGACCGGTGGGCGCTTTTTCCCCAACCTGATCCGGCGGCTGCTGCAAATGATGCTCATCACCGATAAAAAGGCGGCCCCCTTCCTCTTCGAGCGGCGGCTGCGTTGGTCGGATGGTCAATGGCACATCACCGACACCCTCCACGCCGAGTCGTGGCAGGGGGTCGAAGCGGTCGGCATCGGCGGCGATCAAACTTCGATTTACGTGGTTATGAGCCGCACCTTTCAGCCGGGCCAACTCCAACCCTGGCTCGACCTGACTGAGCAGGTGCGCTCTCTGCCGCCGGGCAAGCCGTTGATTATAGAGAGATGCTTCTAAATGGAAAGACGCTTCTAAAATGAAACGAACCATTTCAATCGTTATCAGCCTGTCTATTCTGACTCTGATCTATTGGCGCATCGACGTTAGTAACCTGCTGCAAGTGTTTGCTCAGAGCAACGTGGGGTGGTTGTTGGTCAGTGTGTTGATGGTCGGGCCGACCGTCGTGACCACCTCATTCCGCTTGCAGCAATTGCTCCCTTCAGAGGACGGCATCGCCCTGAGTGAAGCCATCCGCCTCATTTTAGCGGCCAGCGGTCTGAACATGGTCCTACCCTCGAAGATGGGGGACATCGCCAAAGCCTACTTCATCCAGAAACAGGGCTATTTGGACGGTTCCCTCTCTCTGTCGCTGGTCGTCTTCGAGAAAAGCTGCGATATGCTGTCGCTGCTGGTCTGGTGTGTCTTCGGCCTGATTCTTTTCACGCCTAAAGATTGGCTCTTTTGGCTCCTGACCGGCTTCGTGACCACCGGGCTGACCTTTGGCTTGCTGCTGCTCAGTTCCCACCGCTTCGCCGACCTCTTTTTCAGCCTGGGAACCCGTTTCGCCCCCGGCAGCATCGCCGCCAAGGTAGCGCGGCTCCACGACTCCTGGCTGGAGATGCTGACCTACTTCTGGCGAGACAAACAAAAAGCGGCCCGCATCTGGCTGCTCTCCCTCTTTATTTGGTTCCTGCACCTTCTCCAGACCTGGTTTTTCATCCTGGCCCTCAACGCCTGGGTTCCCTTCACCACCAACCTGGCCCTGGCCCCCCTGGCCATCCTGGCCGGGCTGCTACCCCTGACCTTCGCCGGTATCGGTACGCGGGATGCAGCCCTGGTCCTTTTTTACCAAGCCTTCCTCTCTCCGGCCACCGCTGCCGCGCTGGGCCTGCTTTACACCCTCCGCTATTTGTTACCCGCCCTCGGCGGCCTGCCTTTTCTGGGGCAGTATATGGTGCGGACGCCGACGGTCTCTTGATGGTTATCTGGGGACGACTTTCACAACGCCGGAATTTGGACTACAGTCTTATCGTTGCCCGTTTGCCGAGAAAAGTTTGTCGGGAGTATAATAAACATTGTTTCAGCCAGTGATGACGAATTTTTGTGATTTGTCCGAAAGAGTGAACGATGTTTAGGCGCGTTAGTATTCGATTAGCCTTAATCCTGGGCGATTTAGCCTTAGTGGCTCTGGCTTTAGTCGTAGCCAGTTGGCTACGGCCCCGGTTAGGCTTTGGGCGACCCCTGCCTCTGGAAAGTGTCTGGTTAGCCTGGCCGGTGTACGCTTTGGCTTTGACCGTGTGGGGAACCGGGTTCCTGCTGATCGACGTTTACAATCTACAGAAAAATTTGCGCCTATTTGAGGAGCTACAACGGCTCGTAGCGGCTCACGCGGCTACCTCCCTGGCCTTTGCCGGTACGCTCTACTTCTCCTTTCGGGACACCTCACGCCTCCAGACTCTCTCTTTTGCCCTCATCAGCCTACTTTTCCTGATCGGGTATCGTCTTCTCTTTCGCTGGCTCCTGCAACTATTCGGCCATAAGCGGTATGGCACTCGGCGGGTTCTCATCGTCGGGGCCGGGTCGGCCGGGACGGAAGTGGCCCAGATGGTCATCAACCATCGTTGGACCGGCTTGCAACTGGTGGGGTTCGTCGATGATGACTCTGAGGCCCGCATCGGGAATTGCCCGCGCCTTGGCCCCCTCCACCGGACGATTCAACTCGTTCAGGAGCGAAATGTGAACGAAGTCATTTTCACCTTACCCAGGGCCGCCCACGACAGATTGGCCAACTTGGTGGCCACGCTAGAGTCATTCAAAGTGAATGTCCGGGTCGTGCCCGATTTCTTTGATTTAGTCTTTCTACGCTCCATCATCGAAGATTTCGGGGGGATGCCCCTGGTCACCTTGCGTGAACCGGCCCTTGATCCTTTACAACGACTGATTAAGCGAGGGTTTGACATTCTTGTCAGTTCGGTTAGCCTCAT
>CAZWZZ010000807.1:0-3477 GCA_964638395.1 uncultured Caldilineaceae bacterium | reverse complement strand
CCACTACGTTTCGCGCTACTCAGGATGCTCCCTCACCATTTTCGCATAATGGGTTCTAACTAAAAACAACCCCCTCTGTTCTTGGAGGGGGTTGTTTTAGTCTAAATAAATGATGATGTTGAATAAATAAATGATGGATAAAAAATGGACTTAATTCATCGCGGCCGGCAGGGTGAAATTAAAGCGGCTACCCTGGCCGGGTAAGCCCTTGCTGATGATGCCCACTTCGCCGTTGAGCTTTTCGACGATGCGGCGCACAATCGACAACCCCAGGCCGTGCCCCTGAATATCGTGGAGCTTACTCAGGCGGGTGAACGGGGTAAAGAGCCGGGCCTGCTCTTTGGGGGTCAAGCCGGGGCCGTTATCTTTGACCCAGAAACAAACGGTGCGATTGGGCTGCATGGCCGCCCCCAGTTCGACGTAGGGGGGCCGCCCGCCATACTTGATGGCATTGCTAAGATAATTGACCCACACTTCCTCGATCCAGGGGCCGTACCCCACTGCCTGGGGCCAATCAGAGGGTTTGATGATGCGTGTGTTGCTCTCTCTGATCATATCATACAACCGCTCCTGACTCTCATCGACAATCCTGTTCATATCGAGCGGCTCCGGTTCGACTTCCTTTTTGCGTACGCTGGCTAGCAATAAGAGTTCGTCGATAATATTGATGGATTTGCGTCCCCCTTGCACAATCAGTTTCAAGCAATCATCCAATTCCTGTTTGGACAACAGCGAGTAATCCGATTGCAGCAATTCCGTCAGACCGGATAGCGCCCCCAACGGATTTTTGAGGTTGTGGGCTACTGTGTGAGCGAAGGCGTCCAGTTCTTCGTTTTGGGCTTGGAGGATGGTTGTGTATTCACGCAAGGTTTTTTCCGTCTTTTTGCGTTCGTTGATCTCATTTTCGAGATCTTTTTGCAAGCTACGGATCGTCAGGTGCGTGGAGACACGAGCCATCACTTCCTGGGGATCGAGGGGTTTGGTCACGTAGTCGACGGCCCCGACTTCAAACCCTTCGATTTTGTGGCCCACATCGGAGAGAGCGGTCATAAAGATCACGGGGATTTCCCGGGTGGCGCTGTCTTTTTTCAAACAGCGACAGGTCTCGAACCCGTCCATGTCCGGCATCAACACGTCTAACAGGATGATGTCGGGCCGGACGTGTTTGGCCTGACGGACGGCAGTGTTGCCATCTTTGGCCACCAAGACCTGAAAACCGGCTCGGTTCAGATGTTTGACCAAAAAATCGACGTTCATGGGGGCATCATCGACAATGAGGATGGTACTTCGCTGGATGTTAGTAATGTTCATGTGCTTACCTACCTTGTTGCTTCAACCAATCAGTCTCATCATAACTTTTTTTCTCAACCGACTCAGAAAGGGGGGCCGAGTCGTTAACGACCAGCGACAGGTTTGAGGATGGTATATTTGTGATAGTTGATTACAGTATAACGAGAGCGTGGGTAAGCGGGAAGGGGGAATCCTACGGATTTTGAGAAATTTAAGTGAGTATAAGTTACGTCCGAAACTCCGTATAAATTACCGAAAAAATTCTTCCAAGAAGAAAACGGGGTCACAATTTGATAGGTTTCTGCCCGACTCAGACGAAATTGCCTGGCTTTCCCCTGTTTATAGCCGCCAGTAGCTTCTCCGGCTGATTTTTGTAATCAGCCCACCTGGCCTGGCCGGACACCAAGTCGCTCAAAATTGCAGTTAAGGCTCGGTTGACCGGAGTCGGCAGGCCAACCTTCTGGCCGGCCTGGACGATAGCCCCATTCAGGGCCTTGATCTCCGAGGTGGTGCGGCCGGCCGCCAGATCGAGGTAGAGGGAGGGCATTTTGTTGCCCCGACCGCTGGCCATCGAGGGGCGGAGGATGGCCCGTTTCAAGGCCATCGGCAGCCAGCCCGGCCCGACCAGGCGGGCTAACCAATGGACGGGGTAGCCGGGCAATTCAACCGCCGGAATATTTTGGGCTTGCATCACCAAAACGCCCTCCCGGAGGGCCTCTATTTCAAGATCGAACAGAGGGGGGGCGTTGATAATCTCGGTGGGGGGTTGGGCTAAAATCGCGCTGGTGGCATTGTTGACGATGTTGAGCAGTAATTTCGACCATTTCATAGCCCGATAATCGGCATAGACCGTCGTCTCCAGCCCGGCTTCAGTCAACATCTCGGCCAGGGCGTGGACCGGCTGGCTGGCATCCAGCGGGGCCACGCCCAGCCCCCCTTTGGCCTTGCTGACTTCGATACGGCCATCCTCCAAAACCTGGATGGGAATGGTGATGGTCCCGGCAATCCCCCGTTTTGGCCCGAAGGTGGCGGCGATCTGCTCTTCATTGCCCAGGCCATTTTGGAGCGAGACCACGTATCCCTCCTTGACCAGCCCCTCCGCCGACAGTTGGGCCAGGGCGCGGGGGGTGTCCGGGGCCTTGACCGTCAAAAAAATATAATCATACGGCGGCATCAGTTGCCGGATGTCGCCGGCTGTTCTGGGGGTGGCCTCGACCGGGGGACGATCCGGCCAGTAGAGCGTTAGCCCCTCGCGGGCGATTTTTTGCATCGGCTCAGGCCGTCCCAACAGCGTAACCCGCTGCCCCGCCGCCGCCAGATGGCCCCCCACAAAGCTGCCGATGGCCCCGGCCCCAAAAATGAGAATGTTGTGTGTCATGCCCTCACTTTTATTTCTCCTGCTTCTCCGAAATAGCCTTCATTGTATATACTCAGGATATACTCAGGATACTAATCCCCGCCGAAGGCCCGCAGGACGGTCGCTTCGGGAAAGCGGCGGCGCACGCCCACGGCAAAATCCTCCAACGAAGGCTTGATGTCGAAGTAGATGAGATGGCTGTCCCGGCTGGAGTCGGATGCGCCAAAGCCATCGACCGGCACTATTGCGCCGGGGATGGCCAGCATCAAATCGACCCAGGCTTGCTCCCGCTTCTCCGTGTCGGGCGAGAGCCAGATTTCTTTGACCTCGGCCGCCTGGCGAAAGTAGTCGATGTGCCAATGGGGTTTTTGCACCGGCTTGAGGTGATGCTTGAGCCGGCCCATCAGCCCGCCCGCCCCAAAGGCGCTGCCGACATAGGTATACCAGCCCGCCGGAAAGATGAACTCGCCCAGCTTCCCAATGGTGAGCTGTTGGTCGATGGGCAACAGGAGCAGCAATACGTATTGACCGGTTAGCGGTTGGTTGGATGTCATAAATTTGTCAGTTGTTGGTTGTCAGTTGTCAGTTGTCAGTTGTTGGTTGTCAGTTGTCAGTTGTCAGTTGTTGGTTGTCAGTTGTTGGTTGTCAGTTGTTGGTTGTCAGTTGTCAGTTGTTGGTTGTCAGTTGTCAGTTGTTGGTTGTTGGTTGTCAGTTGTTGGTTGTCAGTTGTCAGTTGTTGGTTGTAAAAAAATTTTTGGGCCAGAGTGACACACTGTAGGAGTTACGCGGTTCGCATCCCGAGTAGCCTTGAAAAGGCGTATCGAGGCCGC
>CAZWZZ010000806.1:0-3487 GCA_964638395.1 uncultured Caldilineaceae bacterium | reverse complement strand
GTCGATGCCGATGCCGGTGTCGATAACGGCGATTTCGATGGCCGAGCCGATATCCTCATCAACCATACAGCGGGCCTGGACGGTGACGATGCCGCCGTCGGGGGTGTATTTGATGGCGTTGCCGATGAGGTTCTCCAGGGCTTGCACCAGGCGCGTCCCGTCAGCCTCGATGGGGGGCAGATCTTTGATGCCGCTTTTGCCAAAGGCGATACGCCGTTCATCCAGAACCGTCAAAAATGGCCGAGTGGCCATCTCCAACACCTCTTCGAGGATGACCTCACCGGTGAAGAGGTTCATCTCGCCCACATCCGCCTCGGTCACATCGAACATCACGTCGATGACCCCTTTCATCCGTTCGCTGCCTTTGGCGATGCCTTCGATGATGGTTTTGACGTAAGCCGGGTCGCTCAACTCCTCCTCGGTCAGGTCGAGCAGCATCCGGGAATAGCCGTGGATGTGGGTCAGCGGCGTGCGTAGCTCGTGGGAGGCGATAGACAGAAAATCCGACTTGCCCTGATCGAGACCGGCCAGTTTGGTGGTCAACAAGCCCACCTCTTGGTTGATGATGGCCAACTGCTCGAAGAGGCGGGCGCTATCCATCGCCAGGGCGGCCTGGTTGGCCAGGGCGACCATCAATTCTCGATCCTCGTCGTAAAAGGCGTGTTTGTGCCCCTGTTGCCCAAAGCCCAATAGCCCAATCAACTCCCGCTCCCGCATAATCGGCACGTACAGCTCCATATTTAGCCGGGAGAGCCACTGCTTTTCATCGGTCGCCATCGGTCGAAAATTGGGCAGCACATCGACATCATATTGGCTGACAATCTTTTTGTCCTGGCGGAAATAGTCGATGAAGGGGCTGCTGGTGATGAAGGTTCCCGGCATCAGCCGGATGTCATCCAGGCCGACCGAGGAGAGAGGTCGCAGGGTAATATCGCCGTTGGTGGTGCGTTGGCTGGTGAAGACGGCACCGTGTTCGATGCCCAGCGTTTCGATCATCAGATCGACGATGATGTCCCCCAGGCGGCTCATATCGAGGGCGCTGCTGATGGTGCGGCTGTAATGTTGGATGAGTTGCTTTTCATCCTTTTGCTGTTTGCCAAAAACGAGCTGGGTCAGGAAGCCACGGGATAAACGCCAGATGGGAATGGTTAGATTGGCCAGGAGGATAGCCAAAACAGCCGCCAGGATGATAGCATCCGGCGCGTTGGGCAGATTGCGCTCGGTCAGAATGACGACCGTCATACTCAAAAAGTAGAGGGCAAACAGGATGAACATCACCCCGGCATACCGCACACTCCGGCCAATGAGTTCCCTGAGATCGGGCGTATGGTAACTGAGAACCAAATAACCGGCCAACATAGCGGCGGCGGTTAAAAGAATAAGCCCGGCAGTGTCGAAGAGGGTCGGGCTGAAAAAGAAGGTCAGGCCACTGACGGTCAGGAGGGCCGTAGCGATGACCCAATAGCGGAGGCGATTGAGGTATTGGGTCGGGTGGCGTCGCCGGAAATCAAGCGTCAGGGCGACCAGGGCAGTGCTGATCCCGACCGTCCAGTTCAACACCGAGAGGGTGAGAATGGCCGGGGTGCGTTCCACAGCCGCCAGGTCGATGAGGCGTTGGCCCCACGTGGCCGGATCGAACGTGAGTAATACCCATAACAAAAAAATAATCCCGGCGACAATCCAGTAGTTGATAATCAGCCGCCGGTCGGTTTTGATGAAGTCGAGGGTTAAGGCCCCAAAGCTCAGGGTGAAGGCTAGCAGAGCGGCCTGCGCGACCAGCTCATACCCCTCAATTGAAAGAAAGGTGACGCTCTCGAAGTGGGTCAGTAACGTGGTCAAGCTAACCACCAGCCCCAGCGCCATCGACAGGACAGAATGAAACACGACCTTCTCTTCGGATAGAAGGCGGAGGGCCGTCAGAATAAAAAGTAGGCCAAAGATCAAGCTGGTAGCGGCTGCCGTCACAAGGTCGATAGTTAACATAAATCAATACGCGATTTGAATGGAATGGGCGTTGAAACTAAATCATTGTAACACAGTTGTTATGTTGTTGACAATGATAAATTATGGCTATCTCAATTTTACCCAAATACGGCCCGCTTTGTCTACCTGGGTTTTGTATATGGGCAAAATGTCCTCATCAGCCGGCTCAACCGGTTCGCCGGTTTGGACATTCCAGATGTAGTAATGAACCGGACAGAGGATGTTGCGCCCTCGCAGCCGCCCCCTGGCCAGGTCACCCTCGGCGTGGGGGCAGTGGCGGGCAAAGGCGACGATGTCCCGGCCCGTGTTGGCGATGACCACCGCTTGGTCAAAGACCTCAACCGCCGTCATTCCGTTTTTGGGCAATTCATCCCGGTGGGCTACCTCAACCCACTCCCCGGCGTGGGTCGGGAGCGGTGCCGGCCCTTTGCTGGCCTGCACGGCGTAATACCGGCCCTGGTAACGGAGCGTGTCGGCCTGGGCGAACCCGTTTTCGCGTAGCCAACGGCAGAGTGACCCCCGTTTCACCCGGCTGGCCAACGGTGGGCCATGCTCCAACGAGCCGTCTGCCTGCCAATCGACAATAATGAGCCTGCTTCCCGCTTGCAGTCCGGCGATGGTCTGCGCCAGCCAGGACAGCGGTTCCGGGTGGGCCGACAGCGCCTCGACCAGCAGCAGTCCGTCGAGCGGCGGGGAGAGGGTCGTTTGAAAAGCGCCTGGTTGAATGTGCCGGCGCAATCTCTCGGCTTGGGGGCCGAGAATCGCCCACCGTTCGGTAGGTGCTAGGTTGAGATCGAGCGTGGTGATAAAGTCAATGAGTTGTGTGGTCATTTCTATCCGAATTGAACCAACTAAAACGCAAAACGTCAAACGTAAAGTGCGTTTGTGCTGTAAGCATTACGTTTTGTGTTTTACGGTTTACGGTTGTCCCCATAATTTTTTTGCAACAGCCTTACTGTCTGGCCTCCTGACAGTGCGTAGCCGGTTCCGGTGATTGAATACCGGGTGTGCCACACCTCACCAGGCGGGTGACGCCCAGAATGGGTCGGCCATTTCGTTCGTAGAAGGCTTCCTCAATCGTTTCCTCCAAATGCAACGGGCGGTAAAACGTCTTGAATTCATCGCTGCGATCAAAAATGATTTCGTCCGGGCCGCGCCACAAATAGAGCGTTTCGGGCCGGTCGATGAAAGGGGCCAGGCGAGCCGGGAGTTGGACATCCGGCTGCCAGGCATAGCCGAAAACTTCGACCGGCGTTACCTGACCATTGGTCAGATAAGTGACCGGCGCAGCCAGCCCCCAATCCATCGCCACTACCGACCGCTCAGGACGCTCGGCCAGCCAATCGCTCAGATCGTAGATGGCGTCGGAGTGGGTACTCAGCCCTCCGCTCTGGCTCAGGGCGCGGTGGTAGCCGAAGGTGGTGAACAGATTGCTGCCGATGAGCAGGGCCAGCCCCCCGCCCACAGCCAAACGCAGGAGCGCCGGGCGCGGAACGAGTTGCCC
>CAZWZZ010000805.1:0-3489 GCA_964638395.1 uncultured Caldilineaceae bacterium | reverse complement strand
ATGTTTTTGATCTGGTGGCCGTGGGGTTCATCCTGACACCAGTACAACATTTTTTCGACTTTCTTCTCTTCACCCTGGACTTCGATTTCGAGTCGGCCATCAGAGAGATTTCGCACAAAGCCGACCAGCCCCAGGCGATTGGCCTGTTTTTGGGCGTTAAAGCGGAAATTCATCGCTTGCAGCCGACCTTCGATCAAGATACGCAAACGGACTTGCTTCATTGTCTTACAACCACTCCTCAGAAATTTAATAGAAATAGTAACGCCATATTTCTTCTCCCCAAATAAGCATAACCCATCCGGTGATTGTTAAAAATGGGCCATATGGCACAAAACTGTCCAAACGCACCCGCCGGGCGATCAAAAGTAGAAAAACAATGAAGCCACCCAGGAAGACACCAAAGCCGATACTGAGAATGATGTGCGGAAATCCAAGAATAAGTCCCAAAAAGGCGGATAGAGTCACATCCCCTTCGCCCAGACCGCCACGAGAGATAAGCGCGGCGATGTACATCACCAGAAAGGCAAAACCACCGCCAACCAGAGCCGACGGCCAGGCCAGACCGGGCGTAAAAAAGGCAGCGGCCAGGGCAAACAGAATGGAAGGCAGGATAACGACGTTGAAGATGAGGCGATGTTCTAAATCGGTGACGGTAATAAGCAGGAGGATAGCCGTATAGATGGAAAAGAGCAACAGTTGAATAGAGAGACCATAGCGATAGGCCAGGAAACCAAAAAAGAGGGGCGTTCCCAGTTCGACCAGGACGTTACGAAGCCAGGTCGGGCGTGGTTGGTTACAGTGCGGACAGCGAACTTGCCGGGTCAGGAGAGCCAGCAGGCCACTCCAGGCGAGGTGGGGGCGCGGCGTGCCACAATTTGAACAGCGTTGGACTTGGAGCAGGGTTTGCCGGGTTGGGAGAATGTCGGCGGCATGGTTGATGAGGACACCAACCGGCCAGCCAAGCAGCGCGTATAGAATTATTAAAGCGATCAAGCAGTCGTCCTCTTTAAAGTGATTTTCAAGATGATAATGAGTACCAGCGTGCCCCCACTCAGCCACAGGCCGATGACGAAGCTGAGGGGGTGGTAGCGAAAGTCGATTTCGTGCGTCCCGGCCTCGACCGCAACGGCCCGGAAGGCCAGGTTGGCCTCTCGGATTGGGACAGGCTGGCCGTTGATGGTGGCTCGCCAGCCGGGATAGAAGGTGTCGGTCAACACCACAAAGCCGCTGGTGGGGGCCTCCAGGGTTAGCGTGAGCTGTTGAGGCCCCCCATCCTCGACGGTCACGACCGGCAACGGGCCGTCGCTGGGCGAATCAGGTTGATGAACCCTCGGCCTGTCGGCCACACCGTTTGAGCCAGCTCTATTAATGATAACCACTTCCCGGCTGGAATCAAAATCGGGAGCCGTCAAGCGGGCAATGGCCGCCGACTCGGTCTCGGCGACGGTGGCGGTGGGCACAAAATAGGCCCGAGGCCGGGGGGTGGACACCGGGCGGATGGCCAGGGCCTCGGTCTGGTAGAGGGGCGAAGCGGAGTCGGCAGCCGGTTCGTCAATCACATAGCCGACGTTCATCAAGGCCAACAGCCGCTCTTTTTGGGGGGCCTCGCTCTTTTGCACGAGGTCGAGCAGCCGCTGGTGACGGCCCACGACCAGGGGATCATCATTGTTGGCCGACGGCAGGCCGGCGTAGACCCCGATGTTGGGAACCAGCGTCTCTTTGAGCTGTTGCCAATGGTCGATCCGGGTCGGGCCAAAGGCTGCGAAGCGGTAATATTGATCGAATTTGAGGTGATGATCGAAATCATCAGCGACGAAGAAGCGGTAGCTACCGGGCTGCTGTTTGAGAACTGTGGCGCTGGCTATCGCCTCTCGGTAGAGGGCCGGGGAGAGCATCGGCCAGAGGGGTGTCGCCGTCCAGGCCAGGTCGAGGATCACGAAAAGCAGCAGGAGGCCCTGCCAGCGACGCAGGCGGGTCAGGTGATGGGGCAGATCAGCACGTTGAGGCAGGGTCGTAGCGGGTCGCATCAACAGAATGATAATCGACAGGGCCAGCATAAATCCCAGGCCGGTCGTTGCGGTCAGAAAGGTCAACCGGACGCCGGAGAGGAGGACGCTGCCGGCCAGCCCGGCGCTGGCGATGCCCAGACAGGCGATCATGAAGCGCAGCCAGCCTCGCCGGGCGGTGATTGTAAAATAATCGGCTCCGATCCCGGCCAGCACGGCCATCGCCAGGGTGTACCAAATCAGCAGGCGGCTGGGGGCCTGGAAATAACCGAAGCCGGGGATGTAATCGAAGAGCCACAGATAGACCGGCGTGTTCCAGCCCAGCGCCAGGAGGAGGCTGACCGGCACGAGCCAGGCGAAAAAGGGCACAACGGGGTGATCGATAGGGAGCGGAGATTCCGCCCGAAATTTTTTCAACGGTTGATAGTAGCCCCACACCGCGCTCAAGGCCAGGATGAAGGGCAGCGTGCCGATGTAGGCGTGATCTTCCCAATAGGTGGCATAGCCCCAATAATCGCCGTTGGCCGGGTGACCAAAGAAGTTGGGGGCGATGAGGGTTATCAGTCGCCAGGGCCAGAAGGAGTAGGAGAGGGCAAAGTAGCGGGCGGCCCCGCTGCCGCGTGGGGATTGGGTGGTGAATTCGGCGGTCGGCAGGATTTGGACGGCTGCCAGCAGGATAGCCACGCCCACGGCGAAGCCCACGGCCAGGGTCGCGCCCAGGAGCGACTTGACTCTGGGGCCGGTCGGCTGTTGGGCTGTCTGTTGCCAGACCCGAAACAGGGTGTATGGCCCGATCAACCACAGGCCATAGAACCAAAGCTGGGCGTGCCCGGCTAATAGTTGGATGGCCAAGACCAGGGCTAACCACAGGCTCAGTGGACCCAATTTGAGGTAGCAGCGGCATCCCCATGCCGTTGCGGGCGGGCATAGGGATGCCCTGCCTACAGCAAATTTGGATGCCAGCCGTTCGCTGAGGAGCAGGAGCAGCGGAAACCAGGCCAGGGCGTTGACCATCGTCACGAATTGGGCACGCCCGGTGATGTAGCCGCTGAACATATAGCTCAGGGCCGCAATCGTCGCGCCGAAGGGGGACAGGTTGATGGTCCGGCCATAGCCATACATCAACAGCCCGGCCAGGCTAAGATGAAGAATGACGGACAGGGTCAGGCCATGTTCGACCGGCATCAGAAAGTAGAGTAAATTGGGCGGATAGAAGAAGGCGGTTTGGAGATTGGCCAGCAGCGGCGTGCCGTTTCCCAGGAGCGGGTTCCAGAGCGGCCATTCTCCCGATAGAGCGATAGTTTTGCTCAGGCTGTGCCAGGGCCAAAATTGAAAGAGGGAT
This sequence comes from uncultured Caldilineaceae bacterium, assembly GCA_964638395.1. Classification (GTDB taxonomy): domain Bacteria; phylum Chloroflexota; class Anaerolineae; order 4572-78; family J111; genus CAZWZZ01. The sequence goes on along the minus strand of CAZWZZ010000805.1, from coordinate 141 downwards.
GTGCCCCAAAAAAGGACCTCTCCCCTGAACAGCCAGCGCCAGAACAGGAGAAACGGTAGAACGAAAATAGTAATTATCAGGGCGATGGCTTGGCGATTTGTATCGGGCATGGTTGACAAACTGTTTCGTCGGGTTAGAATG
>CAZWZZ010000804.1:0-3494 GCA_964638395.1 uncultured Caldilineaceae bacterium | reverse complement strand
AGGATTTTCAATGACGAAATCGAAAAAGCAATTTGCCGTGGTAGCCATCCCGCTCAACCGACCGGACGTGGCCGAATTTTTGCAGCAGCGAGCCACGCCGCCCCGAGGCGCCCCCCTCCAAATCATTGGCCAGCGGCCCACGGAGGAGGCCGAACGCCACTGGTTGAAGCAGGTGGAGGCCACCGAAACGCCCACCGTCGCCGATTTGCTGGCGCTCGATGATCCCCACGGCCACCTGATCTCTACCCGCACCGACCGCCTGGTTCCCGTTCAATTTTTGAAGGAGCCGGATTTTTTGACTCGTAATATGGGGGGCTGGGCGGCCATTTACTTTGGCGTGGCCGGGTTGCCCGCCTTTGGCGTAGATGATCCTCTTCTAAGCCGTGTTGAGTTGTTGACAGAGTATGGCGACAGCATCCGTTATTTTGGGGCTGACCCGGCCCAGGTGGAGCGGCGGTGGGCCGAGGAGATGGACCTGTCGGTGGCCGATACGGCCTGGGCCTGGCACCATTTACAGCAGGTGAAGGGTCAAACCGGACAACGCGGCGATTATGTCGAGCGTATCTACGCTACCCTGATCGGCGAGGATGCTTTGGACACGGATCGCCCTTTGCCCGATTTGCTGTTGTTTGATACCCTGTTGGGAGAATTGGTGCGCTTCGAGGCAGCTCGCCGTCAAGCCGTGGCCGAGGGGCAGCAGGCCAAAGCGGGTGAGATCGAGGCCCAACAGACCGCCTGGCGAGAGGCTTACGGCCTGCACCTGATCCTGAAGGGGGAGTATATCGTGGGCCGCCATCGGCGCAGCACCATCTTGATCGCCCCGGAATTGGGCGTGGTCATCAAGCAGCCCGCGCCGGAGCCGTTCCACGAAATCGAACTGAAGGCCAAAGTGGTGGATGGCCAGGCCGAAAATTGGCCCCGGACTACCGGGGATGGGGCGCTGGTCACGGCCAGGGGCCGGCTGCGGCTGGTGGCGGAGGAGGCCGTTGTCCCCCGCCTGTCAAAAATTTTGGGCCACCCGACCCGCTACTCGACGCTGTTGGGGTTGACCATCGAGGAGTTTGTCCAGGGGCAAACCTTACAGGAGTTTGTCCGGGCCGACCCCAGCCGGATGACGGCTGACTTGTATGATGAAATCATCCTCAACCAGCAGGTGTGCGAGCTAATCGGCGGCGAAAATGGGGATTGGCACGCGGCCAACTTTATGTTTCGGAAACGGGATGGGCAGATGGTTCATATCGACTGGGGCGCGGCCCGGCCGCTTTACCCCAACGAGAAAACCATCGAGGGGCGTTACGCCCGGCTCAACCAGGTGCAGAACATCTCCTTCTCCTTCCACGATGACGAGCTGGCCGATCAGGTCATGCATCTCCACGCCGAACTGATGGCTGACCGGGAGCGGCTCAAGCACATCCGGGAAAAGGCCAGGAGGTTGATTGAGGAGGCTGGCGCAACGGTTTAGCAATAACCTGCGCCATTTCCAGGCGGTTGGTTAGGGTCACGAAGTTTTCGCCATCGCTGAGAACAGGGATTGGCAGGATGGAACGGATCAAAAAATAATCAGGCAAAATCCGTTCCATCCTGAAACTAAAGACAGTAACGTGATTGGGAGATTAAGGCAAAATCTCTAATCCCCTTATCGCCAATCTCCAGATACGGTCGAGGATTTCTATTCAAATGATGACTCACTCTGCAAAACCACCCCTTCATTGGGCCGGAGCTTGAGCCGTTTGGAAACTGTCGTTCTGAAGAGGTCCATATGGGTCGAAAGCAGGAGCGTGCCCTGGTCGAAATCGGCGGGCAGGGGCCAGCTTTGGGGTTGGTCGGTGAAGTTGAGGGCGATGAGCAGGCGGCTCTGCTCGCTTTCGCGGATGTAGGCAAACATGCCCGGCGGCGCATCGACGGAGCGATAACTGCCGTCGATCAGGGTCGAGAGGGTCCGGCGCAGATCGACCAGAGCGCGGGTCAGGGCGAGCATCGAGCGGGGATCGCTCCGCTCGGTGGCCACGTTGTTGTGGTCGAAATCGGCGGCGATGGGCAGCCACGGCTCCACGTCGGGGGGGCAAAACCCGGCGTTAGGGCCGTCATCCCACTGCATAGGCGTTCGTTCCGGGTCTCGGCCCAGCCCCAGACCGGGTACATTTTTCTCCCAGGGGTCCTGGACCCGGTCGGGCGGAATCTCCACATCGTGCATACCTAGCTCATCGCCGTAGTAAACGGTCGGCGTACCGCGCAGGGTCAGCAGGAGCATCATACCGACACGGGCCTGTTCGGGGCGGGTGCGGCTGGCAAAGCGGTGCTGGTCGTGATTGCCCAGGACCCAGTTGGGCCAGGCGTGGTCGGGCAGCGTGGCCTCGAAGCGATCCACGATGTCCCGGACGACGCTCGCCTCCCACGCGGAGTGGATGAGGTGGAAGTTGAAGGGCAGGTGGAATTCGTCATTATCGCCGTAAAAATTGGCCAACTCTTCGAGAGGCACGCTGATTTCGCCGATGAGGACTTTCTGGCCATAACTATCTAAAATGGCCCTAACTTCGCGGAAAATGTCGTGTAGTTCGGGCCGGTTGCGGGTGTAGGTTTCCAGGAGGCGGGTGAAAGGGTCCATACCCTCGCGCCACTCAGGATTGGGCGGGTTGTCACGGAATTGGTCATCCTTGATAATGCGGTGGGCGACATCAACCCGAAAGCCATCGACGCCCCGATCCAGCCAGAAGCGCAGCACATCGAACATAGCCGCTTTCAACTCCGGGTTGCGCCAGTTGAGTTCCGGCTGCTCGGTCAGGAAGGTGTGGTAATAATATTGCTGCGTGGTCTCATCCCAGACCCAGGCCGGTTGGCCGCTGAAATGGTCGATCCAGTTGGTGGGCGGCCCGCCGCCGGGGGCCGGGTCGCGCCAGATGTACCAATCCCGCTTGGGGTTGTCGCGGGAAGAGCGGGACTCGATGAACCAGGGGTGTTGGTCGGAGGTGTGACCGGGGACATAATCGAGGATGATGCGGATATTCCGTTGATGGGCGGCGGCGATGAGCGCATCGAAATCATCCAGCGTGCCAAACATCGGATCAACGTTGGTATAATCGGCGATGTCGTAACCAAAATCGGCCATTGGCGAGGGGTACATCGGCGAAATCCAGATGGCATCGATGCCCAGCCAATGTAAATAGTCCAGCCGTTGGGTAATGCCTGGTAAATCGCCGACGCCGTCACCGTTCGAGTCTTGAAAGCTGCGCGGATAGATTTGGTACACGATGCCGCGTTGCCACCATAGTTTTTCGTGGGTCACTGTTTGCCTCCTGTGAAAATAGACCTTGTAAGACAAACTTAAGTTTGTCCTACGAAATTTTTATCTTCGGTGTCGTCCTGCCAAGGAGTGTCTGCCTCCTCGTACAAAATAAAATAAAAATAGGATTGAGGGATTGGGAATTAGGGATCAGGGCAATGCTACCATTGTTGGCCTGCTTTGCCAATTTAGTCCCGCTTGCGCTGTGAAAAAT